>NZ_CP033223.1 GCF_004006175.1 Parasedimentitalea marina | reverse complement strand
TACTCATCTCCCCATAAACAAAGCCAATTTGACCGGAGGGTCACTCAAAACTGTAAGAAAATTCACCGTCAGTAATATCGATGCTGACTTTCTCAACCTCTTTGCCTTCCATCAGGCGACGCAGGAATTCAGCCGAGATGTCAGGCAGCATGGTGTTGGTTACAATCGCATCGATCATACGGCCGCCGGATTCCAATTCCTGACAGCGTTCGACAATTTTATCGACAACGGCATCGCTGTATTCGAACGGTACGTTGTGCGATTCCATCACCCGTTTTTTGATCCGGTTCAGTTGCAACACGGTGATCTTGGCGATCATGTCCGGGCTGAGCGGATAATAGGGAATGGTAACCAGACGTCCCAGCAGGGCCGCCGGGAATATTTTCAGCAGCGGATCGCGCAGCGCCTTGGTGATGCCTTCGGGTTCGGGCAACAGGTCCGGATCGCTGCACAGGTCCATGATCAATTCAGATCCCGCGTTTGAGGTCAGCAGGATCAGGGTGTTCTTGAAATCGATCACCCGCCCCTCGCCGTCCTCCATCACACCTTTGTCGAAGACCTGGAAAAACACCTCGTGCACATCGGGGTGGGCTTTTTCGACCTCGTCCAGCAAGACAACCGAATAGGGTTTGCGCCGCACCGCCTCGGTCAGCACGCCGCCTTCGCCGTATCCGACATAGCCCGGAGGCGCGCCTTTCAGGCTGCTGACCGTATGGGCCTCTTGGTATTCCGACATATTGATTGTGATGACGTTTTGTTCACCGCCATAGAGCACCTCGGCCAGCGCCAGAGCAGTTTCGGTTTTACCGACGCCGCTGGTGCCGGCCAGCAGGAACACCCCAATGGGTTTGGACGGGTTGTCCAGACCGGCGCGCGATGTCTGAATGCGTTTCGCGATCATCTTCATCGCGTGATCTTGTCCGATCACCCGCTTGGCCAGATGGTCTTCGAGGTTCAAAATGGTTTCGATCTCATCGCTGACCATGCGGCCAACCGGAATGCCGGTCCAGTCCCCCACCACGCTGGCGACGGCCTGATGGTCGACAATCGGCAGGATCAGCGGGCTTTCGGCCTGCAGGGTTTCCAGCTCGGCGTTCTTATCTTTGAGCTGCTGCATCAACGCGGCGCGGGCTTCATCGTCCAGCGGGCTATCGCCGGCCTCTTCCTCACTTTCAGCTGGGGCATCCACGGGGGCCGCCCCTTCACGCAGTTTGGCGCGCAGATCCAGGATCTCTTCGACAACGGCTTTCTCGGCATCCCAGCGTTCGGTCAGACCAACCAGCCGTTCTTCCTCGGCGCTCTTGGCTGTCTCGACCGCCTCGCGCCGGTCGCCAACTTCATAGCCTGCGGTTTCATCGCGGCCAATAATCAGCAACTCGGTGGTCAGCGCCTCAATCCGGCGCTGGCAGTCGTCCACTTCGGCGGGGACGGCGTGTTGGCTGACCGCCACCCGCGCACAGGCGGTGTCCAGCAGGCTGACCGATTTGTCGGGCAATTGCCGGGCCGGAATATAGCGCGCCGAGAGGCTGACCGCCGCTTCGATGCCCTCGTCCAGCACCTGCACCCGGTGGTGTTTCTCCAGCATCGAGGCAATGCCCCGCATCATCAAGGTTGCCTTGGGGATGCTCGGCTCATCCACCTGCACCACCTGAAAGCGGCGGGTCAGGGCCGGGTCTTTTTCGATGTATTTCTTATACTCGGCCCAGGTGGTGGCGCCGATGGTGCGCAGGGTGCCCCGCGCCAGCGCCGGTTTCAGCAGGTTGGCCGCATCGCCGGTGCCCGCTGCCCCGCCTGCCCCGACCAGCGTGTGGGTTTCGTCAACAAACATCACAATCGGCGTGTCACTGGACTGAACTTCGTCGATCACCTGACGCAGGCGGTTTTCAAACTCGCCCTTCATGCTGGCGCCTGCCTGCAACAGGCCCACATCCAACATCAGCAAGCGAACATCATGCAGCGCAGGTGGCACGTCGCCACGGGCAATCCGCAGGGCAAAACCTTCGACCACCGCCGTTTTGCCAACTCCGGCCTCGCCGGTCAGGATCGGGTTGTTTTGCCGACGGCGCATCAGCACATCGACAATCTGGCGGATTTCCTCGTCCCGGCCCACGATGGGGTCAATCTCGCCATTGCGGGCCTGCTCGGTCATATCAGTGCAAAACTTCTCGAGCGCCTCGCCCTTGCCCATCGCCGCCGGCGCCATCGCATCCGAGGCCTCGCCCGGTGCCGCACCACCACCGGTGGTCGAGCCATCCTGCGCGCCCATGGTGTCCTCGGGCGAGCCATCGGTGACTTTGATGAAATTATCAGCCAGATCATCCGCCCCAATACGCGCCAGTTCCGGTGACATCGACGACAGGATATTGCGCAGGGCCGGAGTTTTCAGCATCCCCAGCAACAAATAACCACTGCGCACCTGATTGGATGAATACAGCAGCGAGCCCCAGACCCAGCCGCGCTCCATCGCGTCCATCAAGTGATCGCTGAGATCCGAAATCGTCGACGCCCCACGCGGTAGCATATCCAAGGCCCGGGTCATCTCGGCGGCAATCTTGCCCGGATCAAGGTCATAGTGATCGACAATCCTGTGCAGATCGCTGTCTTGTCCGGCCAGGATCTGATGCATCCAATGCACCAGTTCAACATAAGGGTTGCCGCGCATTTTACAGAACACGGTTGCGCTTTCGACGGCTTGATAACCCAGTTTGTTCAGTTTCCCAAACAGGGCCACGCGGCTGATCTCGGTCATGTCAAATACCTCCCTTTAAACTATCATCCTGCGCAACCCCAAGGCCGGGATACAGGTACAAATCATCAACATCTGGGCGTTCGGCATCGGGGTCCGGGCGGCTGCCAATCCAGGATGTGTGCCCCAATTTGGTGCTGCCGCCCAAACTGGCGCACGGCACCTGATCGCCGGCCAGCACCAGATTGACGTCCCAATCCAGCGCATCACCAATATAGGACCGCACAATGGCCCGCATCCGGGTCAGTGCCGGACCGCCGGGCAATAAACGTTCGTATTCTTCCAGGCTAAGCGGGCCAATCCGCAGCCGAAACTTGGCACTGCGGCTCCAGACTTTTGTCCCGATGCTGGTGGTCTGTCCCAGCCCGCCGGCCCGTCCCAATTGCCACTGATCATCCGGTTCCAGATCCAACCAGCTGCCGATGAATTCCTGCAATCGCACCGGCACATCAAAGAACGCTGACAGGATAGAGATCAACCCCTCAGGGTTCTTCGATCCCTGCCCCAGATGACCGGCGAAATGCAGCTTGGCCAGGTCCGGCATTGCATCGCGATCCTGCAACTTGTCGCCGTTGTAGCCAGCCAGCGAGGCCACCTTGCGGGCCATCGGATCATCGGCGCGGTCAAAACTGACCGCCGGCTGGCCCTGGGCCCAGGCCCGGTACAGCAACCCCATCATCCGATGCGTCAACATATCAGCAAAGCCGACCATGGTCGGGTCGCGATGGTTGCGTTTACGGTCGCGGGCGTATTCAGTCATATGCAGCGGCAGCGGTCCCTGCGGGCCAAACAGCCCAAAGAAACGGTTGGTCAGGCGGGCCGGCTTATCCCCCTGTGGCGGGGTAAACCCTGCAATGGTATTGGGCGGAAAGGCCAGTTCGGCCTCTTGCCCCAGTCGCAATTTATCCTGCCGCGGACGGCGGCTTTCGCCCAGGCGCGGGGCCTCGGCGTAATGGGCCTCCAAGACTCTGAGCGCCTGAAAAATGTGATGTTTTCCAGGGTCCTCGACCAGCTGGTCGAACAGGCTCAGAGTATCCGGCCCAGACCTTTTTCCGGTCGCCATCTTGCAATTTCCCCGCGTTTTTCAGTTTTCAAAACAGTTTCGGTAAACGAGTTGATGGTGGAATAGCGGCGTAAAAACCGCTCCAGTACAGCGCCAAGCGCGTAGATGTTGCTGCCCTCAAAAAAGCTTTCGTCAAACCCCAAAGTGATTTCCAGGCCCCGTACCGCTGTCGACAGCACTTCGTCGCTCATCCGGCGTACGATGGGACGTGTTGAAATCGACACGATCCCCTCCATCTGCTTTTCGGTCACCCGGTTGCCCAAAGGCGCATATAGCCCGACCAATTCACGCAGGGCGGCGGCAGACTGGCCCTTGCCGGTTTCCGCAATGGTGGCGTAGTTCAGGCTGAGATGTGAGATCAGCCGCCAGGCCGTATCGCCTTGGGCCAGGGTTGGGCGCGGTCGCGTCGGCGACACCGGCAGCATGATCGATGTCACCGGTCCGCCTTCGGGCAGGTGAAATACATTATCATCGCCCGTCGCCAGCAGCATAGGCAAATCGCGGTTTGTGCACAGGGCCTTAACCGCCAATTGTTCCAAATCAGCCGCATAGGGTGCCTGTGATCGATCCACCAGGGTCAGATAGATTTCGGAGCCAAGGTAGGAACTGCGCACGCCGCGCAGCCGTTCCTTTTCCGAGCGCCGACGCATGCGGCGTTTGATCGTGTAATAGGCCGGAAAACTTTCCCCCGAGGCGGTGAAATCGGTGGCCGAATAGAATGGACGAAAGATCACGTCGTCTTCGCCTTCGCCACTGATGCCGGTGACAGAGTTCAGGCTGTAAATCTCAAAATCCAGGCCCGCAGTACGGTTGGGCACCACGTGATGTTCGGTGTCATGCGGCGCGATCTGCACCCGGTCACAACGCTTTTCGAACAGGTTGACCGCAGGCACCGCGTTCAGGGTGAACACCTCGGGCGTGACAACCGGGGCGATCTCGCTCATGCCCTCGCGCAGCAGGATATAGATGTCCACCTCGGGCCCCTTGGCCCGTTCCAGTGCCGGGCGCAGACCCTGCAACTCGACAAAACGGAACCGTTCGGGCATGGCAAAGAATTCTTGCAGCAGACGATAGCCATCGAACACCTGTCGCGGCGCGGGCAACAGGGCCTCGTCCGCCTCGAACCCGCGCTGTACAATCTGCCCGCCAGGCAAAGGCATGTGCCAATCGGCACGTCTGTCAGTGGACCGCGCCACCAACCCCTGCACCTGGGTGCACAGCAGTTCCAGCAGTGGCCAGCTATTGCCCGCCTCATTGCTGAGATACAGCGTCAGGTTATCCATCGCCAGATCCGAGATCGCCTCGCCGTCACTGCGCCGCAGCCGCAGGCGAATACCGGCCCGGGCATCCACACCACTGGCCACCCCCGCCGCAACCAATTCGCCGCGGCCATCGATATAGTCAGCTTCGGTGATCTCGATCGGCCACATGGTCATTTCCGAAGCGGTGCGGAATTCACAGGCGGTTTGCTCGCCCTCGGTCAGGCGACTGCGCAGAACCGAATGTCGCGGCAGAACATAGCCGCTTTTAACGGCCGAGTTGGTGATGTCTGGTTTGAAGGCCGCAATCATCATCGACGGGGTGGGCGCCAGATAGTGGGGATAAATAATTTCCAGCAGGTTCGAGGTGAAATTGGGATATTGCAGCTGCAGTTCCAGCTGTACCCGCGCCGACAGAAACGCCACCCCCTCAAGCAGCCGCTCCACATAGGGATCCAGGACTTCGATGCCTTCCATCCCCAGACGTGAAGCAATTTTTGGATAGGCGTCGGCAAATTCTCCGCCCATGTCGCGCAGATAGTTCAGCTCGTTTTCATAGTGCTCCAGAAGCCGTGTATCCACGCTACAGCCCCCTTTCCACAGCAACTTCGCCGGTGGTCAAATCAACCTTGCTGCGCAGGAATAATTCCAGCGGCATCGGCTGCGCCCACATGTCGGCGCGAATATCCAGGCCGACGGTCATTTGGGTTTCATCAGTCCCACCGCTGAGCAGCACATCGACCGACCCTTCGATGATCCGCGGCTCATAGGTCGAAATCGCCTGCTCGATCGAGCGCCGGATGGCTTCGGCCTTTTCATTCGTGGAATACTCGCCCGCCACTTCGGACAGCCCAAAGTTCACGACCGAGCGCGCCACGGTCGGAAATTTCTCTACGTCGAAGTGGGATTCCGCATTGTGGGTGTTCAACAGCCAGGACAGGTCGCGCTGGATGATCTCGCGCAGGCGGTTCAGGTCAATAACGCGCGATTCCCGGGTCTCCTTCAGATTGCCCGGTTCCTGATCTGTCAGCCGGTCCAACAAGGAAGGTTGCAGGCGTTCGCCAAGGGTCTTGTCAGCCATTGTCGACCTCTTGGCCGTCCATCTGCAGGCTGCGCAGATCCATCAGGGCGAAATCTCCCTGTTCGGTGGTCAGCAACCGCTGGCCCATCCCAACAAAGGTTTCACTGCCCGCGTCACGCCAGTCGGTGGCCCGCGCCAGCATCAGCGCCGTCTCGGCTGTGGTCGAGCCAGGATACCGGGTCGGGATCATCACCACCAGTTCACCGCCATTGGCCAAGGTCAGGGTGCCAGCCGTCCAAACCGCGTCCCGCAGATCACTGGGCTCGTCGATCTCCAGCTTGCTGATCTGGGCAAAAGGCAGCCAGAAATAGCGCCCGTTTATGATCACTTCAAGCACCGGTCCCAGACGCATATCGGCATCTGCAATCCAGTCAAATCGCGCACCGTTGATTTCGCCGGTGCTGGCGGGGGCCCCGTCAAAAGCACGGGCGCGCAAGTCGGCCGCCTCGTCCACCTTGCCCTGTGCCAATAATTTCTGAGCCTCAATCAACAGCGCCAGCCATTCCTCGGGTTCGCCAAAAATCATCGGGTCTTTCTCACCCGCAAACACCCGTTCGCGGTAGACTTCACAGATGATTGCTTCCCGGTAGGCCTTGGCCATCATGGTGGCGCCTTCGTCCAGTTCGGCACTCAGCTTCAACTGTGCAATGGCGCGTTTCCAATCCCCCAGAACACATAACAGCTGGAACAAGAATATTCGCAGCTTGGCATCCGACGGGTCGGCGCGTACCCGGTCTTGCAACGCCTTCAGGGCCGCCGCTGGGTCACCAGATTTCAGATGCTCTTCGGGTGTCATCACACAGTGCTCCGTCACGTAATCAACTGATTAAAAATAGCTCCGAGCGCCAAAGCGCTCGGAGCAATAGTGTTGAATTATTCGACCTTGCCAGTCTGAACATTCCACTTGAATGTGCCCTCGGTGGACAGTTTACCCGTCTTCTGGTTGGTCGATTTATACTCGATTTCCAGCGAAGCATAGGCAAGCGCCCAAGTCTCTTCCGGAATACCGTCTTCACTGGCCGACAGCGAGTAACTGTCGATGACGACGTCCTTCAGTTTCCAGATGCAATAGACCAACAGACCGTCAGCGGCGCTGTCACCTGACCGGCACCAATGCATGACGATTTCAGGGCGAACAGTGCCGTTCGCCACGGACAGTGCCAGGTCATTCGACGCTTTGCCCATTTGCGATGTCAGTTCGACCTTACCAAAATTCGAATTGGCGTGCATCCGTTGGGTCGACCCTAGATCGGTCATTTCCACCGCGCGTTCCACATTCCAACTGGCCGACTGGACAACGATCCATTTCTTGTGGTCGGTTTCCATTGCGTCGCCTTCGACGTCTGAAATCTCAACAAACATGTTGGCAGCCATTTTCTTTTCCTTTCAAATTCAAGAACTCGTTACGAGCATCACGTGATTAGCCTGATGACAGAAATGATCAGGCCCCTTTTTCCGAGGGCAGTTTGGATACCAGCCGTAACGAGACAGAAAGGCCTTCGAGCTGGTAATGCGGGCGCAGGAAGAATTTTGAGCTGTAATAGCCCGGGTTACCCTCGACCTCTTCCACCACCACTTCGGCAGCGGCGAGAGGCTTGCGCGCCTTTTCGTTTTCCGAGGAAATCTCGGCATTGAAATCAACGTAGTTGTTGATCCAATCCTGCAGCCAGGTTTCCATCGCCTGACGACTTTTGAATGATCCGACCTTATCGCGCACCATGCACTTAAGGTAATGTGCAAACCGGCAGGTCGCGAACAGATAGGGCAGTCGCGCGCCGAGATTGGCGTTTGATGTCGCATCCGGATCATCATATTCGGCCGGTTTATGAAGCGACTGGGCGCCCATGAACGTGGCCACATCGGTATTTTTGCGGTGGATCAATGGCATCATGCCATTCTTCGCCAATTCCGCCTCGCGCCGATCATCAATGGCGATTTCCGTCGGACATTTCTGATCAACACCACCATCGGTGGTCGGGAAAGTATGCGAGGGCAGACCTTCCAATGTACCGCCACTTTCAACACCGCGAATACGCGAACACCAGCCATAGGATTTAAACGAGCGGGTGATATTCATCGCCATACCGTAGGCCGCATTGACCCAGGAATAGTGACCGCTGTCTGCGCTGCCGGTGTCCTCTTCAAAGGCGAATTCTTCCACCGGATCAGTTTTCGACCCATAGGGCATCCGACCGAGGAACCGTGGCATGGCCAGACCGACATACTTGGCATCTTCGCTATCGCGCAGCGACCGCCAGGCGGCATATTCCGGGGTCTGAAAGATCTTGGTCAGATCGCGCGGGTTCGACAATTCCGACCAGCTGTCCATCTGGAACAGCGAGGGCTGCGCCCCGGTGATCAGCGGCGCATGGGCTGCGGCTGCGATTTTGGACATCTCACCCAGCAGTTCGATATCTGGCGGTGAATGGTCAAAGTGATAATCCGCAACCAGAGAGCCATAGGGTTCACCACCCAACTGGCTGAATTCCTCGGTATAGAGTTTCTTGAAGATCGGGGACTGATCCCAGGCCGTGCCTTTGAACTTCTTCAGGGTCTTATGCATCTCTTTCTTCGAGATCGGCATCACGCGGATTTTCAGCTGTTCATCGGTTTCGGTGTTATTGACCAGATAATGCAGACCGCGCCAGGCGCTCTCCATTTGCTGGAACTCTTCGTTATGAAGCACCAGATTGACCTGTTCGGTCAGTTTCTTGTCGATCGCAGCTACGATGCTTTCGATGGACCGCAGCGCGTCATCGCTGATCAATGCGGTATTGGCCAGTGCCTGTTCGGCCAGCGTCTTGACCGCAGATTCAACCGCCGTCTTCGCCTGATCCGACTTGGGCCGGAATTCCTTGTGCAGCAGGCTTGCAAATTCATTGGAACCAAATGCTTCTTCAGCACCAGCAGCTTGTGCCTCGAGTTGTTCTTCAGCCATGTCTACCCTCCTTATTCTTCAGCGTCGCTGCTGCCACCCGGCGCTGCCTGCGCCGCAAGGGTTTTCAACAGGCTTGGGTCTTGAATGATCTTTGAGATCAAATCCTCGGCGCCGGTTTTGCCGTCCATATAGGTCATCAGGTTGGACAGCTGAGTGCGCGCTTCCAGCAATTCACGCAGCGGGGCCACCTTGGCGGCGATGGCTGCGGGCTTGAAGTCATCCATGCTTTCGAATGTGATATCGACGGCCAGATTGCCTTCGCCGGTCAGCGTGTTCGGCACGGTAAACGCGGCGCGTGGGGCCATCGATTTCATCCGGTCATCAAAGTTATCGACATCGATTTCCAGGAATTTGCGATCGGCAACACTGGGCTGTTCCACCTCAGATTTACCAACCAGGTCGCTCATCACCCCCATCACAAAGGGAAGCTGAACCTTTTTCTCAGCGCCATAAAGTTCGACATCATATTCAATTTGAACACGTGGCGCCCGATTGCGCGCTATGAATTTTTGTGAACTGCCAGCCATCTTTTACTCCTTACTCGTCAATCATTGTGCCACCTACCCTGAGCACTATTGGGATGCGGGCGGCCATATTTTAGTCGTCGTCGTCAATGCCCCCGATTAAATTGACATTGCTCATACCCTGCGGTGCCATATCGTTAACGATGGTCATGAAGTCCGCTCCGACCAGTCGCTTGGCGCGCTCCAACAAGATGGGCAGCGGGCTCGATGGTTCTGAGCGTTGATAATACCCGATAATCCGATCCAGCGCATTGGCCACATCCGAAGGAGAATTGATCCCGCCGACGCTGCCGCCGACAGAGGTTGCCATGACCGACGCCTCACCATCGGTCTCTTCGTCCGCGGGTTCATCTCCGGCCCCTGCCGGCGCCATACTGGCATAATCGCGCATCCGCTTGGCCATCTGTCGCAGCAGTTTGACCAGAGGTTGCAAATCAGGCCCCTGCCCCGGCGTCTGCTCATCAAACACAGCTGAGATCGCCGCGACATTTGTTGCCGAGGTTTCGATGGCCTCAACGCGCGCCTCCAGCTCTTCTTTGTCACTGTCCTGAAAGGCCGCACTGACGGTGGCTGTGTCGGGCACAGTATCCATATCGCTGGGCGCAGGGATCACCCCCTCGGCCGCTTCGATATCGCGCAGTGAGAACCGCCCGAACCCGCGACTGTTGCTTAGCGCCGCACGCCGCAACGAGCGGTACACCGGCGACGGGCCTGCCATATCTTCGGGCTGGCCACATAAATCCTGCACCTTGTTGATCCGCATGGTTGGATCGCCGTCGTCTTCATCCAGCTCGGGATGACAGGTATCCCAGTATTGTTCCAGGCAGCCCCGAATATATGTGGTCACATCCGCAAACCCGGTCAGACCTTCGGAATACAGGATGGCATCTGCCAGAAACACAGCCGCCCGCAGATCGTGGCTCTGCTCAAGAATAACCAAAGCATTTTTCTGAACTTCGCGATAATCAGGATCTGAGGCCTCGGTGGTGTTATCGCCCAGCACCACTTCTTCACCCGGCTGTCCAGCCAGTTCCATGTCGGTAAACGTTGGATCATATTCCAAATCGTCGCCACTAGGGGCATCGTCCCCTTTGGACTGCAACAACACAGCTGGGTCCATATGATCGACCTCCTGAAATTTGGTCTTCCTTACCCATACCACCACATTTCGGAGCTGGCTTGCGGCGCCGTTAGGGGGTCCGGAATGCGAAACTATAAACAATAACTTGACCACAAGTGAGCCTTATCGTTTTCTTAAAGTCAATTGGTTTCACAGTTTTTGTAGGTGCCTAGATATGGTCGCGACCCGTATTCCTGGGGAAGATGTTAAGTCTATGGTGCGCCAGGGCACCCGCAAACGAATGTGTTTTGGCTTTTGTCACGACAAGAAAAACGATCCTCTGCTGATGATCGAACCGGGCAAAAAACCCGAAGCCCTTAGCGTGCCGTTGAAAAAAGCCGGAGGTGAGCCGCCGATGACTTGGGGCACCTTTGTAGTGCGGTCGGATCAAATGGAAATGATCTGCGAAAAGGTCTCGGCCAAGGTTACGGGACAGCTGAAAAAGTTCCTGCGCAAGAACCAGCCCAAGGTCAACGTGCTGTTCTTCGACAAGGGCGGTAACCTGCTGGACAGTCTCAAACCCGAGGGCTCTGACGCCGTGGTCAGTGATGATAAGGTCGCCGATTTGGCCCCACCTGAAGGTAGCGGTGCCCAGGATCTGGTTCAGCGCTTAAAGGACATCCGCCCGCGCATTGCACTGGCGCCGGGTCCTTTGGAAATAAAGCTGAAACGCGCCCTGGCCAAATCTGTCCAACAGGTCAATGACGGCAGGTTGCAAGAGGCTGAAACACTGGTCTCGATGATCGAAATGACCCTGGCCAAGATCGGCCAGACGGTCGAAAGCGAAGAACTGACCCAGGTCAAAGCGCAGGTAAGCCGGGATAAAATGTCGATGGATGCCGGTGTCAAACGGGCACAAGCCCTGCGTGCCAATGTTGAACGCAGCCCCGGCGCGGCACGCTCAAAACTGGATCGCGCAGTCCACGAGGCGGCCAAGCTTTTGAAATCCCGCGATCTGGAAGGCGCCAATAAGGTGATGGATAAAATAGAAAAGGCACTGATGACACTCGGCTGAGCACACTAACAACGGAGACACAGATGAATTTTAAATCCATGGGGGCTGCAGTATTGCTAGCAGCGATGCCTTTGATCGGGCATGCGGAAACCGGCCAGTTAAAGGTCGAATTGAACAAGGTAGAAGAGATTGACGGCGGCGGATGCCGGGCGTTTTTTCTGTTTCGAAACCAAACCGAGAAGAGCTTTGCCGGGTTTGAAATGTCGCTGGCCATTCTGGATGGCCAGGGTGTGATTGACCGGTTGCTGTCAATCGATGCCGCACCGCTGCCAGTGCAGCGCACAACATTGAAGCTATTCGAGATCCCCGAGATTTCCTGTGGCAATATTTCGGAAATTCTGCTGCATGACGTGACCTCGTGCCAACCGCAGAACGAGGAACAGATGGATTGTTTTCCGATCCTTGATCTGGGCTCGAAGACCTCTGCGCAGCTGGTGAAATAGCGATGACAGCCATCTGGGAAATGCTGATCACCGGCGGTCCGGTGATTATGTTGCTGGCGGTGATGTCCGTCTTTTCACTGTCTCTGATCGGGGTCAAACTGGCGCAGTTATGGCGGGTGCGATCCGGTGAGGAGCGCCGCGATCGGGCCTTGGAGTTCTGGCAGGCAGGCGAGCCGCAAAAGGCAATATCGGCGATGTCTGATGGCCGAGCACCTGCGGACCGGGTGATGAGTTACGCCATGCAGGCCCTGACCGAGGGTCTGAGTGGTCCCCGGCTAGAGGGAGAGCTGATGCGCCGTGGCAACGCCGAAGTCATGCAGATGAACAGCCTGATCCGGCTGCTGGAACTGATCGCGATGGTATCGCCCTTGCTGGGATTGCTGGGCACGGTGCTGGGGATGATCCAATCGTTCCAGGAGTTGGAACTGGCACAGGGCGCGGCCAATGCATCGGTGCTGGCAGGTGGTATCTGGCAGGCGTTGCTGACCACCGCAGCTGGGTTACTGGTGGCCATTCCGGCTGCCATCGCCGCTGGTCTGTATGCCGCCCGTATCGATGGTGCCGCGCAACAGATCGAAAGCGCCGTTGGCCGGTTGTTGCTGGTCAATGAAACCCGTTAGCGGAGGCGGCCTATGAACCTCAGGCGGCACGCCCAGTCCGGCCCGCTTATCTCGCTGGTGCCGATGATCGACGTGATGTTGATCCTGTTGGTGTTCTTCATGGTCACGTCGACCTATCTGAACCTTGACATGATCCCCGCAGTGCGCCCCTCCGAGGATGGCACGGTGCAGGCCTCATCAGCGCCTGAGGCAACCCTGATGATCCGCATTGGGGCCGATGGCGCGATGGTCTTGCAGGGTATCGCGCTTGATCCGACCGCTTTGGGTCAGCGTCTGACCCTGGAACTGGCCGAAGAGCCGCTGATGCAGGTCTTGATCCTGCCCTCGGGTGCGGCGCCAACCCAATCGCTGATTTCGGTGATGGACGCCGCCACTCTGGCTGGGGTGCAGCGCCTGCGGGTGCTGCGGCTTGAGGCGCGACCATGAAACTAACCCGCCCCAAGCGCGCCACACAGTCGGAAACCATCGTGGCACTGATCGACGTGGTGTTTTTCCTGCTGGTGTTCTTCATGCTGATCGGACGCATGGATGCCACCGCCCCGTTTGAGGTCCGCCCCCCCGTTGCCCAAACCGGGCGCGACATGCCCGCCGGCGGGATCACGCTGGCCATAGCCGCCGATGGCGCCCTGGCACTGGACGGCGATGACATCAGTGTCGCGGATCTGGATGCGGCACTGTCTGCCGAATTGGAACGCCAGCCCGCGTTGCGCCTGCGCATCAACGCTCATCGCACCGCCGAATTGCGCCATGTTCTGCCCTATGTCACACGCGCCGAGGCCCTAGGCCTGCGCGATGTGGTGCTGGTGGTCACGCCTGAGCGCGACGAATGACACGACACCCGGCCATATGGTTTGGAGGCGTGCTCGGTTCAGGACTGGCACATCTGGGGTTTGCCGCCGCGCTGATTTGGTCTTTGCAACCCGATCAGGTGGAACAGCAACCCAGCCCTCAAAGTGAGTTGCAGTTGCAGGCGTATCGCGTGCCCCGCACCGAGGCCGAACCGCAAGCGCCCCAATCTGATCCCGCCGCACAAAGCCAAGCGCGCGGCGAAGGTATTGCAGCGGGCGCCGTGCCGCAATCAACGGCCCAGAGCCTTACACCAAAAGCCTCTCCACTTGCTCAAACTTCTCCTGACAGCACTGCGCTCACTGCAAAACAGCAGCCGTCACCGCAGGCCATGCCACTGGAAACAGTTGCCAAGTCAATGGCCCCACGCCCGGTCCTATCCGCACCCGTGACCGCCGCCGTCGCGCCCGTCGCAGCAGCCAAGATTGCAGCCTTACCAGACTTGCAGACCACAGCAGCAAGCAGCCCTGCCCCAGCGTCCCTACCCGCCGCTTCGGTGCAGCCCAGTACCACCGCCACACTGGTCCCGGCTGCACAGCCCATTGTTGCTGCGCCCACCAGCAGCACGCCAACCCCGCAACAGCCCCCACAGCCCTCGGACCTAACCGAGGCACTTGCCACACCAAACAAAGCCGCTCAGCTGGTCGCTGATCCCCGCCCGGTGGCATTGGCCCAACCCGAAAGCCCGTCCAGCCCAGAGCAGGCTCCCGCCACAACCGCAGTGGCCGAACAGCCACCAGCCCCGGTCAAGGCAGCTCTGTCAGACCCAGACGTGCCCTATATCAAAGCTGCGCTGGCCTTCTCTGGTGCAGACGCGGGGCAGGCCGACCCGGTTTCACTGGCCGCCTTCCAAAGCTTCATGAGACCCGGTGATATTGCCACCACAGGCGACACTTTGCGCGATGGCGTGGGCGGTATTCTGGCCGCCGTGCCCTGTTCGCGGCTGCAGGTCATGTTTGACCCCGAAACCGCCACGTTAAACCTGCGCGGTCACTTGCCCGAGGCCGGGCTGCGCGCCCCGGTACTCGCGGCCTTACAGGCGCAAATGGGCGCGGATATTCAGGTTTCGGACCAGATGAAGCTGCTGCCGCGACCACAATGTGGCGCGTTGGCGGGGATTTCAAATGTCGGGCTGCCACAAAGCACGGACCAGATCACCAATCCCCTGCTGATTGGCGCCGACACCCACGTCCGCGTGCTGGATTACACTGGCGGCGAGCGGATGTTTTTTGATCTCACTGCGCCAGACTATGACGCCTATATCTACGTCGACTATTTCGATGCAGGCGGTGCGGCGGTGCACCTCTCCCCCAACCAGGCAGTACCTTTGGTCCTGACCCCAGCCCAAAGCCGAATGCGGGTGGGCGCCAAAGCGGCCGGCGATACCGGCCTGCAAATCACCGTTGGCCCTCCCTACGGTCAGGAAATCGCAGTGGCCTTTGCCGCCTCACATCCGCTGTATCACGGGTTACGCCCGCTGAGTGAAGATGCTGCTGAATATCTGAGCTGGCTGACAGACCGCGTCACTGAGGCTCGCGCAACATACCCGGACTTCAAAGGCGAGTGGGTGTATTTCTTTATGTCCACGACAGAGCAGTAAGGGCGGCACGGGTCCTAACAGAGCCAACAAGACAAATATGCTGAAATCGAATTATCCATCATCCGGTTTTCGCCCATTTCCTGGATGTGTCGTCTACATCGGACTTACATCAATCTTTGGCTGACCAGAAAATGCGACTGTCTTGAAATCGTAAGCCTTACGGTTCGCCAAATTCTCCCGTGCCCGCAGGTGCACCAGCTGCGCTGATCCCCCTTGGCGGCCTTGGGCGTGGCACCGCGTAAACGCGGTGCCACGCCCAACGGGAGGCGCGCCTTCGTCAGAAGGCCAACGACGGGCGGGAGTATTTCGAGTGCGGCAAAAACAGTGACGTCTTACTGGCAGCCGCCTGTTGCCCAGCTTTTCAGTGCGCGCTTCATAACGCCGCCAAACGGGTGCTGCTTGGTCAGCGACCGCTGCATGGTCAGGTTAAGATAGGCATTCGCCTGCGTACACAACCGGTCTTGATTCCACTGGTGGCAATTCGAACAGGTTTGATCTTTCCAATAAGCCTCGGGCAGGCCTTCGATGGGTGGAAATGCTGGTGATCCGGTGATCAATTCAGCCAGAGACCTGCCAGCAACAACACCTAGGCCCGACTCTAGCGGACTGGCAAAGGTAATAGTTCCTGACTCAGGCTGCGCAGGTATCTGTTCGGGCTCAACCTCAACCTCTCTTTCCGCCTCTGGTCCCGCTTGGGGGTCCTCCGCTGTCCCTTTGCTCAGGGCGATCACTTCAGATCGGGCCATTTCTGCATAGGTTCCGTCCGGGTAGGTTTGCAGATAGGCCTCATAGGCTGCCAGACTGCCATCTACTTGAGCCGTCTGGAACATCAGGTTCTCTGCATCACTGAGCGGTACAGCTGCTTCCTGGGCTGGTGGGGCCAGCTCGGCGGCAATAACTTCGGACAACAAAAGACGCGCGGCATCGGCGTATTCGCCGTTGGGGTATCCCCGCAGGAACAAGGTCAATTGTATCGGATCGCGCGTCGCCTGAACCGATTGCCAAACTTGCAATTCATCGGCCTCAGCTGGGGTCGGCTCATCCGGTTTCTCGACAAACCGAAAGTCGCTGACCAGGGACGAGGCATCCCAGGGTGTCTGCATTCCGTTACTTTGCTTGAGCACCGAACGACGCACCTGCTTGAACAGCTGTTCAATCGGTTGCCCCGGCGTCAGGATCTGTTCAACCACGGCCTTTGTAAAGGGACTGTTTTTGTCCACCCCATCCAAAGCGACGCTGCCGGGCGCCGTGGCATAGGCCAGGAAGGTGCCGGTCGGCGCTTTCATTTCGGCCAGTCCATTGTCGTTCAATTCGGATATGTCGCTAAACGGATTGTTGCGACAGGCGTCCAGGATCACAATATTGGTGCGATTGCGCGCCGAGGCCATTTGGCGCAGGACCGACTGGGCCTCAACCGCGACCAAGTCCAGATCGGCGGCATCTGACAAAGACACATCAACCGGCAGCAGGTAGTTGTTGCCAAAGCTTTGCACGCCATGACCCGCGTAATAGAACAATCCGGTTGCATCACTGCCTGCCCCGCGCAGATCGCGGCCGAACTGGGCAATGGCCCGTTTCATTTCAATCTGGGTCGCATCGATTAGCAGGGTCACTTTGAACCCTACCTGCGTCAGAGACTGGCCCATCAATTGCGCATCGTTCACGGGATTGTCCAACGACGCCACAGAGCCGTAAGCCGAATTGCCAAAGATCAGCGCCAGCCGCTCTTCGGCGCTGACCCGGCTGCCCCACACAAGCGGTACAACCCCACACAGGATCAACAATCGAAAGATCCACCAGACTTGTTTCACGCTCAAAACTCCAAGCAAATATTCAATGGCAACAGAAGTTGCCGGAAATTCATCGGTAAAGTATTGCGCTCCTTGCCTTGGGGCGCAAGTTTCCTGTTAGTATACGAGCGAACAATTAAAATAGTGCTCTGACTTTTCTCGTCAGAGGTTGATCTACATTTTAGAAAAGAGGTCTCATCATGCGGATATTATCTTCTCTCACCGCGGTGTTTCTAATCTGCTGGCCCGGATTTCTGCTGGCACAGAGCCCCTTTGAAAATGGCTGGCAACTGGATCAGACCGCATCGAATGTCACCTATATGTCGATCAAGAAGGGCCATATCGCCGAAGCAAATAGTTTTGCCACAGTGAATGGTCAAATCAGTGAAGACGGCACAGCGGTGCTGACCATCTCGCTGGATTCAGTGGATACCAAAGTGGATCTGCGCAATGTTCGCATGCGGTTTTTGTTCTTCGAGACATTCCTGCACCCGCAGGCTGTCGTCACCGCACAACTGGACTCTGCCGTATTAGAGGACCTGACGACCCTGCGTCGAAAGGAAATTACATTACCATTTTCGCTGTCATTACATGGAGTTAAGGCTGATCTCTCGGCGCCTGTCATCATTTCACTTTTGTCCAATGACCGGATTAACGTCGCCACGGTCAAGCCGATCCCGATCCTGACGAAGGATTTCGGCCTTGAGCCCGGACGGGCAAAACTGGAAGAAGCGGCAGGCGTGGCGATCACGCCGCTGGCGATTGTCAGCCTGAACCTGACTTTTGATCGAACAACCCCCGGCTCGGCCCCGCCGGTGACCACCACTGTTGTTACGGCCTCGACAGCTTTGGAAGCCGAGGGCGATTTTGACCGCACTGCCTGTGTGGGCCGTTTTGAAATCCTGTCGCGCACGGGCAGCATCAATTTTGCGCCTGCTGCGGCCAAGCTTGAGCCCAGTTCAACCGCATTGTTGGATACGTTGTATGACGTTGTCAGTCGCTGCCCCGGTCTGGTGATCGAAATTGCGGGCCATACGGACAGCCAGGGCAGAGCGGCCTGGAACATGGGGTTGAGCGAACAACGCGCCCATGCGGTCGCGGAGTATCTGGAACATAAGGGCATCCCGGAATCCCGCATGAATGTGGCCGGTTACGGTGAAACCAAACCGCTGGTCCCGAACAACACCGTGCAGAACCGGGCCAAAAATCGCCGCATCGAATTTTCCGTGGTGAACTAACCCCCTGCCCTTGCTTGTAAAATATTTCGGGTAACCCATGGGTTACCCGTTTTGCAGAATCCGCTCAAATGCCTGGATCGCGCGGGACAGAACAGCGGTGTCGATGCGTGAAAAGTCAGTATCCCGCCGGATCACACATTCGCCCATCCGCCCGGTGACATGCGTTTTGCCCAGGTGGAACCGCCGCTCAGGCTGTGTTTTTTGCGGAGTTCGCACGCGCGTCGATAATAAATATTGCGCGAAAACAGCGCTTTGCGTGGTCTCGTTGGGGCATTGGGACAGGGACTGACGCAGATCCTCTGCTGTTTCAGGATTATTTCTCAACTGCCTGGACACTGCAACCCCCTGATTTCGGGAGATTTTATGGGGAAACCGCAGGCCGTCGCCAAGCACCTGCAGCAGATAGACGAACCTGCGGATATATGAGCGTTTCATCTTGGGCAGTGCGCCGTACAACCGGGTGACCACCTCCCCTACTCCCAGATCTGACAGCGCCGGGTCAGCAGAGGCGGTCAGGGCCAACTGGGCCATTTCGCCGAAGCTAAGACCCTGATGCAGCAAATTGCTTTCGACCATATCAATATACAGTTCCATCCGCGCCGCGCCTATCCCGGTCAGGCGGGCGGTGATCATCGGATCCGCAAGCCCCTGCTCTTCTGCCAATTGTTGCAGCGCGGTCAGCCGCCGCCAGCCTGACACCAGTTGATAGCGTCCCTGTTGGTCCCGGCTGACTGTCACCGGTACCCGTTGTCCCCGTTGCGACAAAGACGCCTTGAGCGCCTGCATCTCGGCCGAGCCCGCCTGCCCCGGCAAATCCAGACGGTCACGAGGCAAATCACTGCTATGAATCTGGTCCAGCGGCACCACCCGCGGACGCAGAATACGATACACAGATTGGTCCGGTGAAACATCTGAGGATTGAGAAGGAGTGCGCATTTGTCGGGCCTTGGCATCTGGGAACCCCGACAGGGTAGCGGTAAGCCATTTCCATGGGGTGACAGTAGCGCACGCAGCGGCTATTCTAATGCAACACCCCCGCCATTTTTGCATATGCATCACCCTTAACAGGGCTTTGGTCAGGCTCTAACCCGCCGATTAGAGCCTGAATTTCGCGAAATGACCGCTAGGTGTCGTCCTCGGTCTCGCTGTCGAGAACCTCAAAGAACGCGGCAATTGCGCCCTCAAGCCGACGCTGATCAATGGTCGAGAAGTCTTTCTCCATTGCCATTTCGATACGGCCGTTACGGGCCAGACAGCGGACTGTCCCCGCGGGGACAGTACAGCGCAGGGTGGTTTTTGCACCATCGACGCGGGCAGGAGATTTGGGCGCGCGCGGCGTTACTCGTTCCAGCGCCGCACGCAAAATCGCCAATTCCTGTTCTGCTGTTTGCGGTTGTTCCTGTTGCAGTCGGCGCCTCAGTGCGGCCTGTTGCTGGCCATCATCAGCCAGACGTTTCTTTAGATCCAAACCCAGGGCCCGTGGGATCATTTCAGCAAACCTAAGATCAGCCCCGAGCCATTCCAGCAGTTCCGCAAAGTGGCGCACATAGCTGCGTTTCTGACGCCCGGTCGAGGCATAGAGCATGCTGACTGCTTGCTCCAACGTCCCGGCCTCGGTCGCATCATCCTGCACATAAGACAGGGCGAGCTGCGCCATTTCCGCAAATGAGATATCCCGGCGCACCAGGTTTTCGTCGACCATACGACGGTACAGACCCTGCAGGGTTTCCCCCTGCGCCACCAGACCAGCGGGAATGCTGGCATACAGGTCATCACCGGTTTCGGCGTATAGGGCGCGATAGGCCGACAGACGGCGAAACCCCTGAACCAGTTGATAGCCGTCGCCATCCTGTTCAACCCGGATGGGATTGGACAGGCCAAGGGTGCGGATCGAGGCGATCAATTCGTCCAGCTCCGGGTCACGGGTCTGGCTGCGATCACGGGTCAGTTTGCTGGTCTGGATCAGGTCCAGCGAAATGCGATCGACCACCAGACCCAGTTTTTTCAGGCGGACAAATTCATGCGCCAGCCGGTCATTCTCGGCGCGGATTTTCTGCTCGGCATCAGCCCGCACCCGCAGCGCATCGGCATTTTCCGAGATCGCCGTCGCCATAGGACCACGCCGCGTTTCCAGCGGCGGTGTGACATCTGTCCCCGCGGGGACAGTAGGGGCAGACGTGGCATCAGGCTTGGGAGGATCGGACGGGAAGTTGATGTCAAAGACGCGACGCTTGCTCATGTTTCATCCTCCAGCCCATCCCAGGCCAAGAGGGCGTTGGCCTTGAATTCATCGTAGGCCTGGTCAAATGACGCCCGCGCCCGCCGCCAAGTTTCGCGGGTCATGTCGCGATAGTCGATCTCGTATATCGAGCTGAGGAACCGGCCGGATTGTTCCACCGCGCGGGTCATTTCAATAGGGTGATCCGCCAGACGCTCGCCAAAGACTTTGCCAAAGGCATCGCGCATGGCCCGGTGCAGGTCATTGCCCGATTCATAACGCGTCAGCAGGAACCGCACATCCTGAAACACCTTGGGCAGGGTGGCTGTCCCCGCGGGGACAACGCCGTTAAACGCCGACAGATCCTCGAGCGCCTCGGACAGCTGACCGATAAAGGAGGTGGTGGAATCATATTCCCAGTAGCCGGGCCCCGAAGGGATATACAGCATGTCCGCCGCAAAGACCGCGTTCATCGATTGGTAGCCAATGGCAGGCGGGCAGTCAAAGATCATCATGTCGTAATCTTCCGCCGGGATCTGATCCAGGTAGCGCGACACCGCCGCAAAGAACGACCACTCGGGATTGAGGTGGCGATACTGGGCGCTGGCGAATTCAACAAAGGCGGCATTGGCACAACTGGGGATCAGATCGATGGTGGGCCAGCTGGTGGATTTGATGAAATCGCTGACCCGCAGATCCTGCAGCCCCATGTCGGTGATCGCTTCGGGCAGGCGACGGTGGGGCAGGGCGGCGCCGGATTCGGCCCCCTGCGAGGCGGTGTTCATCCGTTCCGTTTCCCGGACCAGATCGCGGGCCATGATGCCCCAGACCGTATAGTCCTCGGTAACGTCGTTCAGACCCATGGAATGGGACAGCGTCGCCTGCGGATCAAAATCAACGCAGAGCACCCGGTAGCCGTCCAGCGCGGCCGCATGGGCAAAGTGCAGCGCCACAGTAGATTTACCGGCGCCGCCTTTGAAGTTTGAGATCGCCACCCGCAGCGCCCGTTTACCTGCCGGACGGTCCGGCATCAGCGACTTGCGGTTCACCTTAATACGGCGGCGCAGCTCGTTGATCTCTTCCAGGGAATACCAGCGCTGACGCCCGTCGGCCTCGACCAAGCCCTGCGGCAGGCTCGGGTCGGCAGCAAGACGGCCGCGCAGGGTGGATTGGTTGGCCTTAAATATCAGTTCGGCCACCTCCCAGCTGGAAAACCTGCGCAGCTTCTTCTCCATCTCGGGCGAGAAAGTCTGCTGCCTGATCCAGCTTTGCATCTTGAGCGATTGGGCCTGCATCTGCGACAGGTCTTGGTGGGTAAACATATGTCGTCCTCATCTCTGCTCGACGTTTGCGTTTTTAAGTGGACGCAAATTCCGCCTTACTGGCTATTTACGGCGAATTTGCAAAAAACGCAAAAGCTATTATCGTATCTGCACTGGAGCTGTCCCCGCGGGGACACAGCCCTGTATAGCAGGATCCTACGGCTCATACCGATTCGAACGGCAGCGACTAAAACGATTCGAAACGCTTGATAAATGGGGTCTATTTAGGGGGACAGGATTTGACCGCATACTGTATATTGGGGGACATTTTTGCGCTAATAGGGGACAGACTGGATGTCCCCCAATACCTTTAATACCAAAATTTCATTTGAAATAGAGTTTAAGGATCTGGTCCAAATTACAGAGGACTTGACAGAATCGAGCAAAAGGACGCAAATCAGACAACAAAGACGAAAAGCGCTGAGTTGGTCCGGTTCCAAACACTATCCAGACCGCAACCCAGGTAAAACCGTCTACTATGATCCGGGCCAGTGAAGCCGGGACATCTGAGGTACAGACCTGCCTGGTGCAGGACGTGAACGACGAGGGCAGAGATGCTTGCCAGTAAACCAGCCGGGCGCAATGCGTCTGTTATCAAATATGATATCCTCACTGCGCTGGGAACGCACGCCTTAGCCTTGGACAAAGGAAAGCAGCGGTTGGTGTTGCGATTCATGACTTTGATCACCGCCCGTTACAACTGGTCCCGGGATGAGCTGGCCGTGGGTCAACGCGAGATGGCGCGCATGTGGCATGTGGACGAACGCACAGTGAAACGCGAGATGGCCAAGCTGCGTGCCCTGGGATGGCTGGTGGTCAAACGGCAGGGCTACCGGGGCAGGGTCAGCGAATACGGGATCAATCTGGAGCGCATTCTGCGCGACACTCAGGGTATCTGGGCCGCTGTGGGTCCGGATTTTGAACAGCGCCTCAATGGGGATGATACCGGGCCCAGCAATGTGGTGCCGCTGCCGGTCAGCAGTCCAGCCCCGGCGCCGGATCTGTCAGACGGCAGCGAGTGGAGCCTGACCAAAGGGTTGATGCATGCCGAAGACCCGGCCAGTTACACCGCATGGATTCAAAGCCTCTCCCGGCAGGGCAGGGCAGGGGGGCGGTTGACGCTATTGGCCCCCAGCCGGTTCCACGCCACCTATGTCATGGCCCATCTGGCACCGCGTCTGCTGGAGGCCTGCCGCGAAGTGGATCCGGATGTGTCTGATATTGTGGTGGTGTCTTGATGGTTGCCCAGAAGGTTGCAGTGGCTCCCTGTGACTTATAGGAGAGACAGCGGGTGCGAACCCAACGTGGTATCAGGAGTGAGTGACAGATGAGCAAAGTGGCGGATCAGATCTGTGTGATTGGCCTGGGCTATGTCGGCTTGCCACTGGCTGTTGAGTTCGGCAAGCATCGCGACGTTGTGGGATTTGACATCAATCAGACCCGCATTGACCAGCTGCGCCAGGGTCAGGACCTGACCCGTGAGATTGACCCCGCAGAAATGGCCCAGGCCGGATATCTCAGCTTTACCAGCGATATCGCTGAAATCGCGGCTTGCTCGATCTACATTGTCACTGTGCCGACCCCGATTGACGCCACGCGCCGCCCTGACCTGGGACCACTGGAACGGGCGTCGCAACTGGTGGGGCGGGTGCTGGCGCCGGGAGACATCGTTATCTACGAGTCCACCGTTTACCCCGGCGCCACCGAAGAGGATTGCGTACCGATCCTTGAGGCGCACTCGGGGTTGACCTTTAACCGGGATTTCCATGTGGGCTATAGCCCCGAGCGGATCAATCCCGGCGACAAGACCCATCGCCTGACCACAATCGTAAAGGTGACCTCGGGCTCAACGTCGGAAACCGCAGACCGGGTGGACGCGCTCTACCGCGAGATCGTCACGGCCGGCACCTACCGCGCCGAAAGCATAAAAGTGGCCGAAGCGGCCAAGGTGATCGAAAACAGCCAGCGTGATATCAATATTGCGCTGATCAACGAGCTCGCCAAGATTTTCAACAAGCTCGATATCGACACCGAGGCGGTGCTGCGCGCGGCGGGTAGCAAATGGAACTTCCTGCCGTTTCGCCCTGGCCTTGTGGGCGGTCACTGCATTGGCGTCGATCCCTATTATCTGACCCACAAGGCCGAACAAGTTGGCTATCACCCGGAAATCCTGCTGGCGGGGCGGCGGTTGAACGATGGCATGGGCGATTATGTTGCGCAGCAGATGATCAAAGCGATGCTCAAGCGCCGGATACAGATGGCGGATGCGCGGGTTTTGGTGCTGGGACTGACGTTCAAGGAAAACTGCCCGGACCTGCGCAATACGCGGGTGATCGATGTGGTGCGCGGCTTACAGGAATACGGTGTTACCGTGGATGTGCGTGATCCCAATGTCGCGCCTGCGGATGCATTGGCGGAATTTGGCCTCGATCTGGTTCAGACGCCGCAACCGCGTACCTATGAAGGTATTATTCTGGCGGTGGCGCATGACGAATTTCGTGCCATGGGCGAGACATCGATTCGCGCATTGGGCCGCCCCGGTGCTCTGGTCTATGACTTGAAATACATTTTGCCACCGGAACAGTCGGATCTACGCCTATAGGTTCGGTTCGGCTGGGCGCGCTATTGAACTGCTTCAATGGCGGTGGCATGTCTGATAAAACCCCGGAGAACGGGACACATTAATGATTGGCGATTGAATGAGCAAGATAGCACTTATCACCGGCGTGACCGGTCAGGACGGCTCTTATCTGGCGGAATTCCTGTTGGAAAAAGGCTATGAGGTGCATGGCATCAAACGCCGGGCCTCGTCGTTCAACACCCAGCGGGTGGATCATATCTATCAGGATCCGCATATCGACCACGCCAAGTTCAAATTGCATTACGGCGATCTGAGCGACAGTTCGAACCTGACCCGGATCCTCAAAGAGGTGCAGCCGGACGAGGTCTATAATCTGGGCGCACAAAGCCACGTTGCCGTCAGTTTCGATGC
Organism: Parasedimentitalea marina; assembly: GCF_004006175.1. Lineage (GTDB taxonomy): Bacteria > Pseudomonadota > Alphaproteobacteria > Rhodobacterales > Rhodobacteraceae > Parasedimentitalea > Parasedimentitalea marina. Next base: position 85,751 of record NZ_CP033223.1, on the reverse strand, counting down.
GCCGGAATACACCGCCGACGTCGATGCCATGGGCACCCTGCGTCTGCTTGAGGCGATCCGGTTTTTGGGGCTGGAGAAAAAGACCCGGTTCTATCAGGCCTCGACCTCGGAACTGTATGGCTTGGTGCAGGAAACCCCGCAGACTGAAACCACGCCGTTCCATCCGCGCAGCCCCTATGCTGTGGCCAAGATGTATGCCTATTGGATCACGGTGAACTACCGTGAGGCCTATGGCATGTATGCCTGCAACGGCATCCTGTTCAACCACGAGAGCCCACGCCGGGGCGAGACCTTTGTCACCCGCAAGATCACCCGCGGTCTGGCCAATATGGCGCAGGGGCTGGAGCCCTGTCTGTATATGGGCAATATCGACAGTCTGCGCGACTGGGGCCATGCCAAAGACTATGTGCGGATGCAATGGATGATGCTGCAACAGGATGCACCGGATGATTTTGTCATCGCCACCGGCGTGCAATATTCCGTGCGCGACTTTATCAACTGGTCCGCCGCCGAGCTGGGTATCACGCTGGACTTTAGCGGCAGCGGCGTTGATGAGATCGCCACAGTGTCCGCAATCTCCGGTGACGAGGCACCGGGCTTGAGCGTGGGTGATGTGATTTTGCGGATCGATCCGCGCTATTTCCGCCCTGCCGAAGTTGAGACCCTGTTGGGTGATCCCACTAAGGCCAAAGAAAAGCTGGGTTGGGTGCCAGAGACCACGGTGCAAGAGATGTGCGCGGAAATGGTCCGCGAAGACCTTAAGGCGGCCAAGCGGGCGCGGGTGCTGAAAGACCACGGTTATGACTTGCCAGTGACGCGCGGAGAATAAGCAGATGAGCAGCAAGGGGACTTTGTTTCTGACCGGTGGCGGCGGCATGGTCGGGCGCAACATCCAGGACCACCCGCTGGCGGCGGACTGGACCATCGTTGCCCCGCGCAGTTCTGAGTTGGACCTGACCGATGCGCAGGCGGTGACCGCGTTTTTTGCGGCAACCAAACCAGACATGGTGATCCATGCGGCGGGCCGTGTTGGTGGTATCCAAGCCAATATGGCGCATCCGGTGGCCTTTCTGGACCAGAACACCGCGATGGGGCGCAATGTGATCATGGGTGCGCTTGGCGCCGGGGTGACGCGGTTTGTCAATCTGGCCTCGACCTGTATGTACCCGCGCGCGGCCACAAACCCGCTGCGGGAAGAGGTGATCCTGACCGGCGAGCTGGAACCCACCAACGAGGGATACGCGCTGGCCAAGATCATGGCGACGCGGCTGTGTCAGTACATTCGCAAAGAGGATGCGGCGGCGCAGTACAAGACGCTGATCCCCTGCAATCTGTTTGGCTTGCATGACAAATTTGATCCGAAACATTCGCACCTGGTGCCGGCCATCATTCACAAGATGCACGAGGCCAAGCGGCTGGGGCAGGCGAGCGTAGAAATTTGGGGCGACGGCACCGCGCGCCGTGAATTCATGTTTGCCGGTGATTTGGCCGATGCGGTGCTGCGCGCAGCAGATGACATCGACATGCTGCCGGATCTGATGAATGTCGGATTGGGCCATGACCATACCATCAACGAATATTACGAAACCGTGGCGGAAGTGGTGGGCTGGCAGGGTGAATTTACCCATGACCTTAGCAAACCTGTCGGAATGAAGCAGAAGCTTTGTGATACTACACGTCAATCAGCATGGGGCTGGCAGGCGCCGACCTCGTTGCGCGACGGGATCGCGCAGACCTATCGCTCTTATTTGGAAAGCACAGCCACATGACCGTCAAATACCCTCTGGCCACCTCGTCCTGGGATCAGGCTGAACATGATGCGCTGAACCGGGTGATCGCCTCGGATATGTTCTCGATGGGGCCAGAAGTGCGCGCCTTTGAGGAGCAGTTTGCCCGCCAGTTCGGCAGCAAGCATGCGGTGATGGTCAACTCGGGTTCGTCAGCCAATCTGCTGATGACCGCGGCGCTGTTTTTCACCAAGAACCCAGGCCTGAAACTGGAGCGCGGCGACGAGATCATCGTTCCCGCCGTCAGCTGGTCAACGACATATTACCCACTGGGCCAATATGGCTTGCGGATGAAATTCGTCGATATTGATCTTGGCACGCTGAACTATGACCTAGAGGCGCTGGCCGCAGCCGTCACAGATAACACCCGGGCGATCATGGTGGTGAACCTGCTAGGCAACCCCAATGATTTCGACGCGATCAACAAGATCATCGATGGCCGTGACATTGTGGTGATCGAAGACAACTGTGAGTCGATGGGGGCGACGTTCAACGGCAAACAGGCCGGCACCTTTGGCACTGTGGGCAGCTATTCGGCGTTTTTCTCGCACCATATCTCGACCATGGAAGGTGGGATTGTGGTGACCGACGATGAAGAGCTGTACCATATCATGCTGTCGCTGCGGGCCCATGGCTGGACCCGAAACCTGCCGAAGTTCAATCATGTCACCGGCGAGAAAAGCGACGATCCGTTTGAGGAAAGTTTCCGCTTTGTATTGCCGGGGTATAATCTGCGCCCCCTGGAGATGTCCGGGGCGCTGGGGATTGAGCAGCTTAAGAAACTGCCGGGTCTGATCGAAGGCCGACGGGTCAATGGGGCGATGCTGCAGGCGAAGCTGGGCAATCATCCCAAGTTCATCATCCAGCGCGAAATCGGCGCCAGCAGCTGGTTCGGCTTCTCGTTGGTGTTGCGGCCGGATCTGGGCCTGCAACGGGCGGATTTTGTTAAGAAACTGACGGCTGCCGGGTTTGAATGCCGCCCGATTGTGGCCGGGAATTTTGCCAAGAACGAAGTTATGAAGTATTTCGAGTATGATATTCACGGTGAGCTGAGCAATGCCGATTATATCGACCAGTTTGGCTTATTTGTGGGCAATCATCATTTCCCGATTCCCGACGCCATTGATGCGCTTTTGGCGCTTTGAAAAGGGAGATTGACGTGACAACCAGTGAGACCACCAAGATTACGCCAGTGCTGCTATGCGGGGGTTCCGGCACCCGACTTTGGCCGCTGTCGCGCAAAAGCTACCCCAAACAGTTTTCGCCACTGCTGGGGGATACCACCCTGTTTCAGGCCTCGGCGCAGCGCCTGGCGGGTGACGGCTATGGTGCGCCGCTGGTGCTGACCAACTCGGATTTTCGCTTTATCGTGACCGAGCAACTGTCCGAAGTTGGTATCGATCCCGGTGCTATCCTGATCGAACCCGAGGGGCGAAATACCGCGCCTGCGGTTCTGGCGGCGGCTTTGTATTTGCACCAAAGTGACCCCAAGGCCCTGATGCTGGTGGCGCCTTCCGATCACGTGGTTCCCGATGCGGCGGCGTTTCGGGCCGCGGTGACGGCAGGCGAGGCGGCGGCACGGGACGGCCAGTTGGTGACCTTTGGTATCAAGCCGACCCATGCAGAGACCGGCTATGGTTACCTGGAACTGGACGGTGACGCGGGTGACTTCTCGCCGCGCGCCATCGGGTTGAAGCGGTTTGTTGAAAAACCGGATGCGGCAACCGCCGAGGCAATGTTGGCGGCTGGTAACTTTCTGTGGAACGCCGGGATCTTTCTGTTCTCGGTCGACACGATCATTGCTGCGTTTCGCGCCCATGCGCCGGACCTTATGGCACCGGTTCAGGCCGCAGTTGATCAGGGTCGCCCTGACTTGGGCTTTTTGCGTCTGGACCCTGACACCTGGGGTGGGGCGGAAGATATCTCGATCGATTATGCGGTGATGGAGCGGGCGGACAATCTGACCGTGGTGCCTTTTGCCGCCGGCTGGTCCGATCTGGGCGGCTGGGATGCCGTTTGGCGCGAATCCGATCGCGACGCGGATGGCGTGGTGGCCCAGGGGGCCGCCACGGCGATTGAGTGTGAGAACAGCCTGCTGCGCTCGGAAGATGATGGGCTTGAGGTGGTTGGCATAGGGCTGAAAAATATCATCACTGTGGCGATGCCAGATGCGGTTTTGGTGGCCGATGCATCGCGCGCACAGGACGTCAAACTGGCGGTGGCGGCTTTGAAGGCAAAGAAATCCACTCAGGCGACCGCCTTTCCCAAGGATCACCGCCCCTGGGGTTGGTTTGAAAGTCTGGTGATCGGCGAGCGGTTTCAGGTCAAGCGCATCGTTGTGCATCCCGGTGCGGCGCTCAGCCTGCAAAGCCATCATCACAGGTCCGAACATTGGATCGTGGTCGAAGGCACTGCCAAGGTCACGGTGGACGATGACGTCAAATTGGTGAGCGAAAATCAGTCGGTCTATATCCCACTGGGGGCTGTGCACCGGATGGAAAACCCCGGCAAAGTGCCAATGGTGCTGATCGAGGTTCAGACCGGCAGCTATCTGGGTGAAGACGACATCATACGTTACGAAGATGTCTATGCCCGCAGCTGAACAGAACAAGGCTTAGGTCATTGGTTCAAATTGCCCGTCCGCGCTATTGGCAGGCGGGCAATTTGGCATCGAGGGGTCAGGCCGAAACGACTTTTAGTTCGGCGGTCTGGGACATTTCTATGGTGCCGTCACTTGACACTTTGACCCGGCTGGTGGCCTCCAATTGATCCAAGCCCTTGCAGGCCACCAGCATCAGAATGTCTTTCTCGCGGGCGACAATGGCCATATGGCTGAGCCAGCCGCCGACCTCGGACAGGACAGCGCCTGAGCGTTGCACCCATGGCAGCCAGGCCGGGTTGATCATCCGGCAGACCAGAATGTCGCCGTCGCGGAAACCGTCAAATAGTGCCGGATCAATGGCGCTTTCGTCCTCGACCCAGAACACCCGACCGGTGACACTGCCATCCCCTGAAACACATGTGCCGCCAAGGCTGCTATCACTGGCCTGTGCCTGCTTGCCCAGTGACAGCATCTCGCAGTCACGCAGGGACAGGCTGACCGCGGTGGGGGCGGATGTCCGGCGCAGCTCGGCCTGATCCAGGCGGGCCTGTGCGATTTGGCGGGCGGCGGGCTGTCCCCAATCTGTGCTTAGCACCTCGTCCAGGGTCAGGTGAAAGATCAGTGCGTCCAGTTTGGTGACCCGGCCCAGTGCGAGTACGGCGCGGCGAATTTCGGCCACCACGCGCAGAGCCTCGTGTTTGGCTTGTTCCTTAAGATCCTGAAAGGCCAGAGCCAGTTCCAGTACCTCGCTGAGCGCGCCGGGCAGGTTTGCCGGGGGCGGGGTCGTGGGGTTTGGGTCGGTGGTGGCGTCCAGCAGGGACCACAACAGGGAAGGGGCCTCGATATAGCGGGGTGAGCTGAGTTCATAGTCAAAGATGGACCGGTGACCCATCAGCTGCAACGCCTTGGTTTGGGCCTTCTTTCCCTTGCAGCTGGCGATCAGGGAGGAAGGCGCATGGGGCAGGGTGGCCTGCATCAGCCGGTTGCGCAGGGCGGGGTCATTCTGGGCTGCCACACGGGCCTCGCCCATGGTGAACCCTGCCAGAATGTTGATCTTTTCGGCCTCGACATAGATATCCTGCACCAGCATCTGTTGCAGGGTGTCGATGGCTTGTATCAGCTTGCGCAGGGGCAGGGCGGTATAATCCACGGCCTGCCACAGCGCCAATTGGTCGGCCAGATCCGGTATCACATCGGAACGGAACTGCGCGATCATGGGGCGGGCCTGTTTGCGCAACTGCTTGGCCTTGGAGGCACTGACATTCAGCGTCATGCCCAGCTTTAGAGCCACATCAACATAGGTTTTACCAAACAGGTTGACCATATGGCCATCGGGGCCTTCCGGCAGACCATAGGGCACGCCCAGCTGACGGCAGGCCAGATCGACGCTGCCACCCGGCGACCACATGCGGCCCATCAGTGAGAACGACAGGGGCGTTGGTCGCGGCAGGACTTCGGACATTTCGTCCTGTTCCAAAATCGGCTGATCCGGATCCGCATCACCAAAGCGATCCAACAGGCCGCGCCATTCGGCCAGCCGGGCTTTTTCTTGTTCGGAGCCAAGGTTCAACGTAGTGATGTCGCGGCTTTGGACGATTTGAAACTGACCATCGGCATAGGCCCATTCCACATCCTGTGGGCAGCCAAAAACCTGTTCGATCTGGCGGCCGAGGTTCAGCAGTGGTGCCAGATCCAGCGTTTGATCCTGATCCGCATAGGCCGGCAGGCCGGTGTATCGGCCAAAGCGCAGCGAGGTGGGTGTGACGCGAGCGGACACCAGGTCGTCGCCGCAGCCATTGATCCATTCGATCATGACCATACCCGGGGCGGTGGGATCTTGGGTAAACATCACACCGGCATAGTCCGCCTGCACCATCTGCTGCACCAGAATATTACCGGCGTTTTCATCCCCGGCGCTGGTATCATAGCTGGCTGCGCGCTCGGATGTGAAACTGGCGATAACCTGCTCCAGCGCGGCGCGCATGGTATCGGCCGTTACGTCCAGCACCGAGTCGAATACACCTGCAAAGCTTTGATCCGCTCCGTCTTCGTTGCTGGCTGAGCTGCGGACTGCACAGGGGGTTTCACCAGCAAGACGCCAGATCTGCGCCGCGAAAATGTCTCGCTGGGCTTCTGACATTTGCCGCAGGTCAGCAATCGCATCCGAGCGGATCACCACGCCGCCGGGCACCGGCAGGCCGGCGGTTTTCAGGATCGACAGGCGCAGGGCTTTGTTGCCCGAGGTTTCCAGCTCCTCAACCATGCCCAAGGGGATCACACCGCGTGGCAATCTGCACAGCGTGAATTTATGCGCCCGCTCTGCAACAGACCGGCGCAGGCGGGTAAACAGGCCGGTGACATAGGCCCGTTGCGCCAGCAGCAGCGTCAGGCTGCAGCACAGATAGGCATTGGCAGCAGCCCCCAGGGCAAAGACCATGGCAAACAGTGCAGGCAACCCAAGGCCAAGCCACAACAGGATCTGGCGGCGCGTTTTGGCGACGGCCCAGACCAGATAGAGGCCAGCCAGTGCGGTGAACAGCACCGGCAATATGTAGGTAGGGTCCGGTTGACCCAGATCAGACATCCACAGGAACGGGATCTGCAAGGCCGAGCTGGCCATTTGTGCGGCAGAGACGCCGATCATCATCACTGGCAAGAACAGCAGTGCCGTCAGGTTGCGCATTGGGGTCAGGCCCTTGTCAGCGTTGAACGCCTGCACCGCGCGCGCCCTGCGGACGGGATCATTTGCCAGATCATTTTTGAGCGTCTTCAGCGCGTCAGCGGTCTCGGCGGTGATGATTTGGTCGCGCTCAGATTTCAACGCTACCGGCAGCACCAGCAGACGGGTCAGCAGTGACAGACTCAACAGACCCAGCAGGATGTGGCTGCGAGCATGCACCCACAGCAACCCTGTGGCAACGGCCGAGACCGCCTTGTCCCATAGACCCTGCTGTTGGGCGGCTTGCCAATCCTGAATATGAGGCTTTGGCGCCGGGGGTATGAAGAACTCCCAGGGGAGGGTGTAGCGGCCGCGGAAATCAAAGCCCTTTTGAGCCAGTTCCAGCCCCAGCACCTGGCTCATGAAGCAACTGCGGCGGTCATAGCAGGCGGCGATGGTGGGTTTGCTGGGGTCCAGCGCATCAATACGGCGCATTAACTCGTCTGTTGGCAAGGCCCGAATGGGGATATTCGCGGCCCCCGGCAGGTGGCCGGTGTCAAAGTCACCGGGGTAACGGGTGTCGACGATCTGCAGGTCTTCGGTGTCGAGCAGTGATTTGAAATCATCCGTGCCGAGCAAGATATCCTTGTTTGAGTAATCTGGGATGGCACGCAGGTCGGACAGTGATTTGACTTCGGTGTCGCTAAACCCGTTTCCTTCGACGATCCATTTCTCGATACCGCCGGAAATGAACCGGCAGTCGATGCCCATGGCGGCCAGTTTCTCGCAGGTTTCCGAGCTGCGATTGCCGTTATGACAGAATAAAATGACCGGTTGATCACCTGTCACCGGTTGTGACTGCAGGAAATCAGGGAACCGGATGTGGGTGGCACCAGGAAGGGTGCCCATGGCGTTTTCGCCGGTTTCACGGACGTCGTAGAACGATGTACTGCCGTTGTGTAGCAAAGCAGCGGCTTCGCTGGTTGAGATCGCCAGCGGGTGGTTTTCTTGGTTTGAAAAGCTGATTTCCTTGAGTGTGGCGTCCTTAATTGTGGTGCCAGAAAATTGCGCCGGGCGAACCAATGTGGCCTGCAACCGCGCTAATTCTGCAGCGCCCTGTTTCGTGTATTGCCAGTAGTTCAAAGCAAGTAGTGCGACGGCGAACATCGACAGAATTGTGATCAACCGAACCGGGTAACGCCATGCTGTGTCGCCTTTTTTCGGCGAAAATCCCAATTTTGTCGCGACAATCGCCCCGACACCCGACAGCATCGCAAACCCAACAGCGAAAACTTGGCCCAGGGACGAGACGGACCCGATTACCAATTCAGGTGAGGGGATCGCCAGCGCGGTGTTGGGCAGCAATAATATGGCGGCTACACACGTAGTAAGTGTACGGTCAATCCTGATAGGCCAATGCAGAAAGTGAGGGGGAATGTAGCTTGTCACGGTTGTTCACGCCGGTCGATTTCACGCCGTCCATAAAATTTTTGTCAAGTTGTCATGAAAACGTCACAAACGTTACTGTTTGGTTAATGTCCCAATAAAACTCAATAAAATCGACAAATTAGATGGAAATACCGAACTGGGTTAACCTTATCTTTTGATCGCCGTGACCAGAATAGTATTGGGAGAAACCGGATCGTGTGTTGGACCTTTTAGCTGAGGATTATGTTATGAGTTCTGTTTTGTTTATGTTTCGAATAGTCAGTCGGTACCTGCCTGTACCACGTTGTGTCGCTCAACTGGGAATTGTGGCCATGGTCGGCTGGCTTGTTGCCTTGCCAATGGCCGCGCAGGCGGACGTGACACTGACGTTTGGAACCTATGCTGCCGATAAGCCGACTGACACGGTTCGAAAGTACCGCCCATTTTTAACTTTCCTGGCCGACCGTATGAGCGTGGACCTGGATGAACCGGTCACCATAAAGATGAAAATCGCCAAGGAATACGACGCTGGAATTGACCATTTGGCAACCAGTGAAGTGGACTTCGCGCGCTTTGGTCCGGCCTCATATGTGCACGTCATGGACCGAAATTCAGAGATTCAACTGGTGGCGATGGAAGCCAAAAATGGTGGAAAGCGTTTTAACGGTGTGATCGTGGTTCATGCGGACAGCGACATTCATTCACTGGAACAATTGTCCGGGCAGAGTTTTGCTTTTGGGGATGAACTGTCCACGATTGGCCGGTATCTGGCGCAGTCCCATTTGCTAGAGGCAGGGATCAGCAGTGCCGAGCTTCAAGGTTTTGATTACCTTGGCCGTCATGATCTGGTTGGCGAAGCGGTTGGCGCGGGCCGGTTTACAGCCGGTGCGCTAAAAGAAAGCACTTACAAGAAGCTGGTGGCCAAAGGCGTTCCTATCCGGGTGCTGCTGTCATTCGACAATGTGACCAAGCCCTGGCTGGCCAGTGCTGAAGTTTCGCCCAGGATTGTGGCTGCGATGCGCCGTGTCATGCTGGCGTCGGACAACCAAGAAACCGTGCGGCAGATTCTCAAAAATGGGTTTTTGGAAGGAACTGACGACGATTACAATTTTGTACGCCAGGCGATGGACCAAAGTCGTTTGTTTTAAATGGTATGAGAGGCTTTTTTGATGAAGCGTACGAGTATCTTGTTCCAGATTGTAGTGTCGATGGCACTCGCGGCGTCTTTGGTCGCCCTGGTTGTCGGTGACCTGGCACGGCGCTACGAGACCCAGCGCATGACGCAACAACTGGATGCACAGGCGGCTCTCACGGTCTCTTTGCTTGGCGGCTTGATGCTTGATGCTATCATCGTCGAGGATGTGCCGGTTCTTGAAACGGGCCTGCACGAGGCGATCGCGCGCAATCCAAAAATACTGGCAATACAGATCTTGAGTGAAGATAGGAAAGTCATTGCAGCGGGCCAGGCCTTGGCAACGGAAGAGCCAAGGAATTATGTGATTTATGACCGGCCGATTGAATGGGACGGCATGGTTTTTGCGCACATGGTGGTCAAGTGGTCCACCAGCGAAGGTCAACTCATGTTGCAACAAAAGGTGCGTCAAACCATTCTCTGGACGGTGCTGTCAGTCGCAGCACTGTCTGCGCTTGTTTTATACCTTGTTCACATTCTGGCGATGCGGCCATTGCAGATGATCCATCAGCGGATGTCAGACGTGATTTCGGGCCTGAAACGACCATCGATGAGATTGCCGTGGTACGCCTCTCGAGAATACGCTGCGCTGAATTTTTCGGTTGGGGTGATGGAGGACACATTTGTTGAGCGAGACGAGCGCGAGTTTGCCCTGGAACAGGCGCGTGAATCGGCAGAAGTGGCCAATGGGGCCAAATCTGAATTTCTGGCCAATATGTCTCATGAAATACGGACCCCAATGAATGGGGTGATTGGTATGGCCGAGCTGATCCTCGAAACCGACCTCGACGAAGATCAAAAAATGTACGCCGAGACCATTTCCACATCCGGTGCGGCGCTTTTGACGATCATCAACGATATCCTCAATTTCTCGAAAATTGAATCGGGTAAATTAAAACTGGAATCGTGCACCTTTAATCTTCAGACTTCTATGGAAGATGTGGTGACGTTGTTGTCACCAAATGCCGCAAGCAAGGGTGTCGAGGTCACTTTGCGCTTTGATCCTGACCTTCCAACAGTCTTTGAAGGAGACGTGGGCCGAATCCGTCAGGTGATCACCAATATTGTTGGCAACGCGGTCAAATTCACGTTGGAGGGATATGTCTTTATTGATGTGTCAGGGATCATGAATGGTGATGTTTGTGATTTGGACATATCCGTCACCGACACCGGCATTGGTATTCCCGAAGACAAGATTGAGCACATTTTTAATGCATTTGAGCAGGTCGACGGGGCTGCAACACGGAACTTTGAAGGCACGGGGCTGGGCTTGGCAATCTCAACCCGATTGTTGCGATTGATGGGGGGTAAAATTTCGGCCCGATCAGACCCGGGAACCGGCTCGGTGTTCACAATGCAATTGCCATTGTTGGTTAGCGACGAGAGATGTGAACCTGTCTGGTCAAGTTCTCTGGACTTGAAAGGGTTGAGAGTTTTGGTGGTCGATGACCTTGAGGTGAACCGTAGGATCCTGTTTGAGCGTCTGACAACCTGGGGCATGGACTGCACACTGGCGTCATCTGGCGCCGAGGCGCTGGAGGTTTTGGCGGCAGCTGGTGTTCGCACCGGGGCATTTGATCTGGTGCTACAGGACTACCAAATGCCAGGTATGAACGGTCTTGAACTGGCCTGCCGGATCCGGGCCATTCCAGACCATGAAACCTTGCCTCTGGTGATCCTATCGTCGGTCGAACAATCGTTGGATGCTACAACAAAACAGACACTTAGCCCCTGCGAACTGGCCCTGAAACCGGTACGGTCAGCACAACTGCACGGTGTGATCAGTCGGTCGATGCATCTGACCCCACTGCACTCAGGCGCTGGGTCTGACCTTGAGGATAAGGCCCAAAGAACCAAGACACTGCGGGTCCTGCTGGCAGAGGACAATAAGACCAATCAATTGGTGGTGTGCAAAATGCTAAAGGATGCTCCGATAGACATCCTGGTTGCAGCCAATGGAATTGAAGCCGTGCAAATGTACTGTGACTCCTGCCCTGACGTGATTTTGATGGATATGATGATGCCAGAAATGGATGGGCTGGAAGCCACGGCGATCATTCGCGAGTTGGAGGCGACGGAACAGCGTGCTCATTGCCCGATTATTGCGCTGACAGCCAACGCAATGCCCGCCGACAAACAGAAATGCCTGAAGGCGGGGATGGACGGATTTCTAAGCAAACCCATCAACAAGAAGGCCCTGTTGGGCGCCATCGAGAGCCTTCCCGAAACCGGTGAAGTGTTGCGGACCGGGACCTAAACGTCAATTGCCAGGACGTTAGGCAGAGGGGCCGCGAAATAAGAGGGTAGTCACACTGGACAGGGTAAACAGCAAGGCGGCCAGGCATACGATTGTCGGCCCGGTCGGCGTGTCAAATGCAAAGGCCAGCTGCAACCCACCAAGAGCAGATAATCCGCCAATCGCGGCGGCCATCACCGCCATGCGTTCCGGCGTACCGGCAAAGGGACGGGCCGTGGCAGCGGGGATAATCAACATTGCGGAAATCAGCAACACGCCGACAACTTTGATGGCCACCGCAACCACCAGCGCCAGCGCCAACGTCAGGACCAGTTGCTCGCGGCGGGGGTCGATGCCTGCGGCATAAGCCAGATCCGGGTTTAGCGTCGCCGTCAGCAAGGCCGACCAGCGCCACCACAGCAAGGACAGAACCAGCAAGGCTCCGGCCCAGATGACAGTCAGGTCCAGCAGTCCAACGGCCAGTATTTCGCCAAACAGATAGGCCATCAGATCGATCCGCACACCTTGCAAAAAGGAAACTGCCACAAGCCCAAAAGCCAGCGCTGAATGGGCGAGGACACCCAAAATAGTGTCCATGGCATAGCCGCGATTGCTGAGCGTTGAGACGGTGGCGGCCATCAAAAGCGCCACAATCAGTACTCCGGCAAAGATCGATATTTCAAAACTAAGGGCCAGCGCCACGCCAAGGATCGAGGCATGCGCAGTGGCGTCGCCAAAATAGGCCATCCGGCGCCAGACGACGAAACAGCCCAAAGGGGCCGCAGCGATGGCAACGCCAAGGCCGGCCAAAGCGGCATAAATCAGAAAACTGTCAAACAAAATCATTCTGCGGCCTCGTGACTGTGATGATCGCAGTCGCTGTCATGCGAATGGTTATGCTCGTGCCGGTACAGGGCCAGTGCCCCCTGGGTTCCGGTGCCAAACAGGGCGCGGTATTCGGGGGCCGAGGCGACATGTTCGGGCTCGCCTTCGCAGCAGATGTGGCCATTCAGGCAGATCACCCGATCTGAGGCCGCCATAACCACGTGCAATTCATGGCTGACCATCAAGACCGCGCAACCCAGCTGCTGGCGGACGGTTTCGATCTGTTGATAAAATGCGGCGGATCCCGGTTGATCCAGCCCCTGCGTCGCCTCGTCCAGGATCAACAATTGTGGATTGCACAGCAAGGCCCGGGCCAGCAGGACCCGTTGAAATTGTCCGCCAGACAGACGGGACATCTGCCGATTTGCCAGCGGGCCAGCCCCAGCTTGGTCCAGGGCTTGATCTGCCATGGAATTTGGAACACGTGTCGGCAGGCTCAGAAAACGGCGCACGGTCAGGGGCAAAGTGGGGTCGATATGCAGCTTCTGCGGAACGTAACCGATGCGCAGACCAGGGGCGCGGATCACCTGGCCGGAATTTGGTCGCAAGGCGCCAATGACAGCCCGCAAAAGCGTGGACTTTCCCGAGCCGTTTGGCCCAACCAAGGTGACGATCTCGCCTTTGGTGATGGTGAAATTGACATTCGTCAGAACGGGGTTGCCGCTGTGACGGATGGTCAGATCCTGCAACGTGACCAGGCTCATGGTGTGGGGTGGTCCTGACATTTGGGGCACAGGCCTTCTACCTCGACTACAGTGCCTTCGATCTGAAATCCTGCGTCCTGCGCCAATTGACCAAGCTGGCCGTCGTTCAGGTTGGTATGGGTTTCGGCGACGGCATTACATTGACGACAGATCATGAAAATGGGGGCATGATTTTCGCCAGGATGGGTGCAGGCGATAAAGGCATTCAGACGCTCAATCTTGTGGGCGAAGCCGTGTTTGACCAAAAAATCCAGTGCGCGGTAGGCGACAGGCGGCTGAGACCCCAGGCCCTCGCTGCGCAGGAGGTCGAGGATGTCGTAGGCCCCAAGCGACTGGTGCTGTTGCAGCAGGATTTCCAAAACCCGGCGGCGCACAGGGGTCAGTTGCAGCCCCTGTTCTAGGCACTGCTGGTCGGCGGCCGCAACGCAGTCGTTGATGCAGTTTGCATGGTCGTGGGTCGTAAAGCCAAGAGAACCCATTTGTCACGTCTCCGCTGGATCAGGTCATTTATCGCTTGATATGTTATAGTATGACATTTAACAAGCCATGTAATGTTATAAGATCACACGAGGCATCCTATGTTACGATCATCCCAAATGATATCCTTTGTTGCAGCCGTGGCCAGCTTGACATTCACGGGTGCGGGGCAGGCAGATGTGCCGCTTGTGGCCACCGATATCGCACCGGTGCATGGGCTGGTAGCCCGAGTGATGCAAGGGGTAGGCACTCCGGATCTGGTGGTGCAGCCAGGCGCTTCGCCGCATGGCTATTCGATGCGCCCGTCCGAGGCGAGGGCGTTGAGCCGGGCAGATTTTGTGTTTTGGATGGGCGAGACGTTGACCCCCTGGCTGGAGGGATCGGTAGACAATCTAGCGACAGGTGCAAAGGTGATAGAGTTGCTGCACAGCGACGGCGTGACGGTTCTGCCGTTTCGCGAAGGTGCGCGGTTTGCCGGTCACGACGATGATCATGGAGAAGACGGGCACGAAGAGAGCGAACATCAAGAAGACGGACATGACGGAGATGCGCACGATGATCATGGCCATGAAGGTGTAGATCCGCATGCTTGGTTGGCGCCAGAGAATGGTAAGCTATGGCTGGACCTGGCGGCCACTGAACTTGCGCAGTTTGATCCGGATAACGCCGAGGCATACCGTGCAAACGCTGCGGCTGGCAGGGCAGAGATAGATCAGGCTGTGGTCATCATTGACGCCGGGCTGGCGCCGCTGCGTGAGGGTGGATTTGTGGTTTTTCACGATGCCTATCAGTATTTTGAGACCAGTTTTGATCTGTCGGCATTGGCGGCAATTTCACTCAGCGATGCATCGTCACCCAGTCCGGCACGGCTGGCCGAAGTGCGAGGAACGGTAGCGGAACTGGGGGTGAGCTGCGTGTTTTCAGAACCGCAGTTCAATCCGGGATTGGTTGCGACAGTCATGGATGGCACCGGGGCCAAAACAGCAGTGATTGACCCGATGGGAACAGACATTCCACTGGGTCCGCAGTTTTACCCGAGCTTGTTGTTGGATCTTGGACAGCGGATGGCGAACTGCTCCTGACCTGTTTTGGTTGGCCCCGTCTTATTTGACGGGGCTGATTGTTGTTTTAAGTTTCGTCTTGGTAGTCAGTCATTGGGGGGCATGTGCAGATGAGGTTTCGGTCACCGTAGGCGTTGTCGACGCGGTTGACGGGGGACCAGTATTTGTCGACGCCCAATGATCCGGGCGGGAAACAGGCGGTCTCGCGGCTGTAGGGGCGGTCCCAGTCGCCGACCAGATCGCGCACCGTGTGGGGTGCGTTTTTCAGCGGGTTGTTGTCGGCGTCGATCTTGCCGTCGATGACATCCTGGGCCTCGGCGCGGATCGACAGCATGGCGTCGCAGAACCGGTCCAGCTCGTCCTTGGGCTCGGACTCGGTGGGTTCCACCATCAGGGTGCCGGCCACCGGCCAGGACATGGTCGGGGCGTGGAAACCGCTGTCGACCAGACGTTTGGCGATGTCATCCACGGTGACATTGCCCGCATCGGCCAGGGGGCGGGTGTCGAGAATGCACTCATGGGCGACGCGGCCGGTTTTGGAGGTGTAGAGGACACCGTAGGCGTCTTTCAGGCGGGCGGCGATATAGTTGGCGTTCAGGATGGCGACCTTGGTGGCCTGGGTCAGACCGGCGCCGCCCATCAGCAGGATATAGGCCCAGCTGACCGGCAGGATCGAGGGCGAGCCAAAGGGCGCCGCCGAGACCGGACCCACCGCCGAGCCGTATTCAGGGTGGCCGGGCAGGTGCGCGGTCAGGTGGGATTTCACCCCGATCGGGCCCATGCCGGGGCCGCCGCCGCCGTGGGGAATGCAGAAGGTTTTATGCAGGTTCAGGTGGCTGACATCGCCGCCGATCTTACCGGGCTGGGCCAGACCGACCATGGCGTTCATATTGGCGCCATCGATATAGACCTGACCGCCGTGATCATGGGTGATCTGGCAGACCTCCTGCACGGTTTCCTCAAACACGCCGTGGGTCGAGGGATAGGTGATCATGCAGGCGGCCAGCCTGTCCGAGTGCAATTCAGCCTTGGCGCGGAAATCGGCGATGTCGATATTGCCGTGCGCATCCGCCTTGATGGGCACCACCTTGTAGCCCACCATCTGCGCGGTGGCCGGGTTGGTGCCATGCGCCGAGGTGGGGATCAGGCAGACATTGCGCCCCGCCTGACCCCGGGCCGCGTGATAGTTGCGGATGGTCAAAAGGCCGGCATATTCACCCTGCGCGCCCGAGTTGGGCTGCTGGCTGATCGCGTCATAGCCGGTGATCTGACACAGTTTATCGTTCAGATCGTCGATCATCTGGGTGTAACCCTGCGCCTGATCCTGCGGCACAAAGGGGTGCAGGTTGCTGAACTCGGGCCAGGTGACCGGGATCATCTCGACGGTGGCGTTCAGCTTCATGGTGCAGGACCCCAGCGGGATCATCGAGCGGTCCAGCGCCAGATCGCGATCCGCAAGACGGCGCATGTAGCGGGTGATTTCGGCCTCGGCCCGGTTTTTGTGGAAAATCGGGTGGGTCAGATAGGCACTGTCGCGCAGGGCGTGCTCGGGCAGGCGATAGTCGCGGTTGGCCTGACTGTCGTCCTGTTTGTCGATGCCAAAGGCGCCCCAGACCGCCTCGATGGTTTCCGGGCGGGTCTGTTCGTCAAGGGAGACGCCCACGGCCGTGGCCCCGACCTTGCGCAGGTTGATGCCGCGGGCCACCGCCGCCTCCATCACGGTTTTCTGCAGCGGACCCACGTCAACCGTGATGGTGTCAAAGAACACCTCGGGCTCGACGGTGTAGCCGTGCTCTTCGAGGTGGCGGCCAGACGTGAGGTCTTGCGGTGCACCGACTGGGCGATCGCCTTGATGCCGTCGGGACCGTGATAGACCGCATACATCGAGGCCATCACCGCCAGCAGCGCCTGGGCGGTGCAGACGTTGGAATTGGCCTTTTCACGGCGAATATGCTGTTCGCGGGTTTGCAGCGCCAGCCGGTAGGCCTTGTTGCCGTGGCTGTCGACCGAGACACCAATGATGCGGCCCGGCATGGCGCGCTTGAGCTTATCCGTGGTGGCCATATAGGCGGCGTGGGGACCGCCATAGCCCATCGGCACGCCAAAACGCTGGGTCGATCCGATGGCAATATCGGCGCCCATTTCACCGGGGGATTTCAGCAGCGCCAGCGACAGAATGTCGGCGGCGACAATGGCCAGACCTTTGTTGGCGTGCAGCGCGGTGATTTCAGCGGTGAAGTCGCGCACATGGCCATAGGTGCCGGGATACTGGAAGATGGCGCCAAAGACGGTTTCGGGTTCCAGATCATCCGGGTTGGCCACGATCACCTCGACACCCAGCGGCGCGGCACGGGTTTTGATCACCGCGATGGTCTGCGGGTGGCAGTTTTCATCAACAAAGAAGGCGGCGTTATTGGCCTTGGAGCGGCTGCTGCGTTTGGTCATCGCCATGGCCTCGGCGGCGGCGGTGGCCTCGTCCAGCAGCGAGGCATTGGCGATGTCCATGCCGGTCAGATCGCTGACCATGGTCTGGAAGTTCAACAGCGCCTCAAGCCTGCCCTGCGAGATTTCTGGCTGATAGGGCGTATAGGCGGTGTACCAGGCCGGGTTTTCCAGGATGTTGCGCAGGATCGGCGCCGGGGTGGAGGTGCCGTAATAGCCCTGGCCGATCAGCGAGGTCAGCACCTTGTTTTTGCTGGCGACCTCTTTCATGTGGAACAGGGCGTCGCGCTCGGTCATGGCCGGGCCCCAGTCCAGGGCTTCGGTCTGGCGGATCGAGGCCGGGACCGTCGCGTCGATCAACTCGTCCAGGGTTTTGAAGCCGATGACCTGCAACATATCAGCCATTTCACGCGGGCTGGGGCCAATGTGGCGGCGGTTGGCAAAATCATAGGCTTCGTAATCGGTCAGCTTGAAGGCCATGGGGGTGTTCCTTTGGAGAGATCAGCGCAGGCCGGGAGGAGGGGAGCCTCCGGCGGGAGTATTTTTGAAAAGATGAAGATGCGGCCTGCGCCCGGTGGCGGATCCGCATCAGGGGGGGCGGTTAGCCGATGAAGGCCTTGTAGCCGTCCAGATCCATCAGATCACTGAGCTGGTCTGTATTGGTCAGCTTGATCTTGTAGATCCAGGCATCGCCCTCGGGGGCGTCATTCAGCGCGCCGGGATTGTCCTCGAGGGCGCCATTGGCCTCGAGCACTTCGCCGTCCACAGGCGCGTAGATTTCCGAGGCGGCTTTGACGGATTCGATGACGCCAATGTCGTCGCCTTTTTCAAAATCGTCGCCGGGCTCTTTCTGTTCGACAAACACGATCTCGCCCAGCTGGTCGGCGGCGTGCTGGGTGATGCCAATGGTGGCGATCTCACCTTCGACGGTGACCCATTCGTGCTCTTCGGAATAATAGGTGGTCATGTTCGAAACTCCTGGGGTTCAGCGTTTGTAGTTTTGGGGGACAAAAGGCAGCGCGGCAATCTCAGCCGGTTGCGCCTTGCCGCGGATGATCAGGTTGATTTTCTGGCCTGGGGTGCTGAAGTCGGTGGCGACATATCCCATCGCAACCGGGGCGCCGACCGAGGGTCCAAATCCGCCCGAGGTGATGGTGCCGATCACGGTGCCGTCCAGATCCTGGACCTCGACACCGGCACGGGCCGGGGCGCGCCCAGTGGGTTTGATGCCAACCAGTTTGCGGGCAGTGCCCTCAGCCAGCTCGCGCTGAATGCGGGCCGCGCCGGGAAATCCGCCTTCCTCGCGGCGGCGTTTCTGCATCGCCCAGGTCAGCGAGGCCTCGACCGGCGAGGTGTCATTGTCGATGTCATTGCCATAGAGGCACAATCCGGATTCCAGGCGCAGGCTGTCGCGCGCCCCGAGGCCAACCGGCTCGCAGTCTTCATGGGCCAGAAAAGCGCGGCAGATCGCAATCGCCTTGGCTTCGGGGATGGAGATTTCAAAGCCGTCTTCGCCGGTGTAACCCAGCCGCGAGATGCGGCAGTCAACACCCATGATCTCGGCCTCCATGGTCTGCATGAAGCTCATCTCACGTGCGGCGGGGCACAGATCGCCCACCACATGTTCCGCCGCCGGACCCTGGACCGCGATGAGCGCGCGATCAAAGATCTCGGTGACCTCGATCCCATCAAGATGCTTGGCCATATGCGGGATGTCCTGGTGGCGCATCGAGGCATTGACCACCACAAACAGGTGATCACCGGCATTGGCGACGATCAGGTCATCCATGATGCCACCGTCGTCATTGGTGAAGAACGTATAGCGCGCCTTGCCCTCTTTCAGGGTGGTCAGCGCCGAGGGCACCAGGGTTTCCAGTTTGCTGGCCGCATCCGCCCCGCGCAGGATCACCTGACCCATATGGCTGACGTCAAACAACCCCGCCTTGGCGCGCGTATGGCTGTGCTCGCCCATGATGCCCATCGGGTACTGAACCGGCATCTCCCAGCCAGCAAAATCAACCATCTTACCGCCAAGTTCGACGTGAAGATCATACAACGGTGTGCGTTTCGCAGCATCGGTCATAATTTTAGGCCTTTCTGTGGGGGCGAGGCTGGGCTGTACGATGGAGAGGCAGTAAGACGGGTTCGGTTTGGGCAATTCCGGTTGGCGGTTAGTTGGTGCCTTGCCGGTGCGTCAAACCTGTGCATCTGACAGTCTCCATGTTCGTCAGGATAAAATCAACAATGTATGCGCTTGTATACGCGGTCTATGTGTTGATGTTCCTATAGGAAACTTTTCCCCTATTGGCAACAAAATTGATATTGAGGGAATATTTGTGTAGGGTGATGCAGAATAATACTGCGTGGATACAGGAGTAACGCCTATGGAACCCGTCCAGAAAGAAGAGACCGGCCCGATTGGTGAGATCGGTGAGGCGCCGGATGGGCTGGTTTTGGGTCAAATGATTCGGGATGCGCGCAAAGCAAAGGGGCTGACATTGGAGGAGGCTGCCAGGGCTGCTGCCATTGGGCGGTCGACCTTGTCCAAGATTGAAAACAACCAAACCAAGCCAAGTTTCGATATCATTCGACGTCTGATGCAGACCCTGGATCTAAAGACGCCTCAGCTGTTTGTGCAATCCGGTAAAAGTGACATTTCCGGTCGTCGTGACTATACGCTGACCGGTAAAGGCGAACATCAAGAAACCGCCACATATGATCACGAACTGCTGTGCACGGAACTGAGCAGCAAGCGCATGCTACCCTATATCAGTACGATCAAGGCCCGCGATGTCAGTGTCTTTGAAAGCTGGGTGCGCCACCGCGGCGAGGAGTTCATGTATGTAATTAGTGGCTCGCTGACACTGTACACCGAACATTACCGGCCGCTGATGATGACTGCGGGTGATAGTGTCTACTATGATAGCGGTATGGGGCATGGGTGCGTGTCCACCAGCGCCGAGGACGCCCGCGTTCTATGGGTTTCATTGGAGGAGTGAGCCAGCCGGTACCGAGCGTTTTGCATAATTGGAATGTTGCTCAGGCTTAAGTGGTGAGTTGGGCTCAGCTTTACTTTGATTACATAACGCCTATTACGCGTTGGGGCCCAATTGTGTTCAACCCGTCCACCAAGATGTGCACCCGTTGGGGACATGAAAAATGACTTACGTCAGCTTGTGCCAGTGTTCATAGGCGCCAAATCCACCTTTAGTTTGGACAGCAATATGCCCACATTGATTGCCCCGCTCCATGCAGCGCATCAAGGGGCCATTTTCCAGCCATACGGATAAAAACCCGCCGTTAAATGAATCTCCCGCACCCGTTGCGTCGATGACCTCGGTTGGGTCACCGGGTGCGCTTTGCCATCCACGTGCATCCAGTGATCGCGCGCCCTCTGCTCCGCATTTAACCACGGTCAAAGGCGCCAAGTTCTCGGGTAAACCCAAAGCCAAGAGGTGTTCAAATTCCACCTTGTTTGGGAAAAAGATATCCACGGCAGAGATGATAGGCGCGACGTCGATTTTCCCTGACATCACCTCGTCATCCCAGCCACAGTCGAGAGATATCGACAGTCCAGCAGCGCGCGCCTGATCAATGAGCTTTGGGTGTTCAACGAGACTGCGGAGCTCTCCGATGTGGAGGTGCTGGAATTCCTCAAGGTTGCTGCTCACAATGTCAGGAATGGCCCGACCTGATTGGTGACTGAGAAAAGCACGGTCTTCCGAGTTTGCAATTGCGACCGTGATTTGGGGGCTGTCCCCATTTCGTGCTGGGCTGCAATGGCTGGCGTTGACGTTACAAGTTTTGATGTCGGATTTGACGACCTCGTCAAATGGAGCTGCCGGCAGGGTCGTAAGCAACGAAGCGGGCTGGCCCAATGCCTGTAAAGTTGCCGCTGTGATAAAAGCGCCGCCGCCGGCACTTAGCGTCAAATGTTCTGCGAAGACTTCGGTACCAAGTGTTGGCATTCGGGGAACAGCTGAGAAGATCAGATCACAATAGAGCCGCCCTGCACACAGGATTCCGGACCGGCCGTTAACGGGTCTCATGAGAGAGATTTTCCGTCCACGGCGTCAAACAGATAGAGATCAATAGGGTCAACACCCAATAAGATGCTTTCGCCAACGGCTGGTGGGTATCGTCCGTCCGCCCTGGCGATCAGTTCGCCTTGATCTGTAGAAACATATATTAGGGTTTCGGACCCAAGGGGTTCTCGGAGAGTGATTTGGCCTTCAATCAGCGTACATTCGCCGCCAATCTGCAAATCATCTGGCCGTACACCCAGTTGAACTTTTCCCGGTTGCTGGGTTGCCCACCGATCAGTACGAACCGTTCGGCCAGAAGACAGGCGAATGCCATCCGGTGTTTTTTCACCGGCCAGCAAGTTCATTGACGGTGCGCCGATGAATTGAGCGACAAAGGTATTGGCAGGATTGTGATAAACCTCCTCTGGTGTGCCCACTTGTTGAATGTGCCCATCTTTCATGATCACAATCCGGTCAGCCATGGTCATGGCTTCGACCTGATCATGGGTGACGAACACAATGGTGTTGCCAACACGCTGGTGTAGTTTTTTGATTTCCAATCGCATCTGTGTGCGAAGTTGTGCGTCTAGATTGGACAGCGGCTCATCAAACAAAAATACGGCAGGATCGCGCACCATGGCGCGACCAATGGCGACCCGCTGGCGTTGCCCGCCTGACAATTGAGACGGTTTTCGATCCAACAGATTGACCATGTCGAGAATTGTGGCAACCTCTTGTATCCGTGCCTCTTTTGCAGCCTTTGAGGCCTTGGAGGATCGCAACCCAAAGGCAATGTTCTTCTTTACCGACATATGTGGATAGATTGCGTAATTCTGGAACACCATTGCAATATCGCGTTCCTTGGGCTCCAAATTGTTCACTTCACGTTCGTCAATGACGATCGTACCCGAGGTGGTTTCTTCCAGCCCGGCGATCAAACGCAGTGTAGTTGATTTTCCGCACCCGGATGGGCCAACAAAAACGATGAATTCTCCATCCTGGACCTCCAGATTGATACCATGGAGCACTTCGGTTTTCCCGTAAGATTTTACAAGGTTGTGAAGGGCGAGATTAGCCATAAATCAGTGCTCCGTTAGGGTCGTAAAGGCCTGTTGCAATTGGACAGAGGCGTTGGCTCTGCGTTCAGACCGTTGGTGCTGCTGCGTGCCTAGCGCTGTCAGTTGGTTCAAACTGGCCGTTAGTGCGCTTTGCAAGGCGACAGGTGCAGGACCGCCGGTTCGGTCTCGCCTTGATACGAAAGCCTGAGCTGAAACGGCTGTTTCAAATTGAGTTTGGGTCAATGTCGTTGTTCTTGCCGTTTGGGTCTGAAAGGCAATAGAAAAATCTGAAAATCCATGCGCCAGGGAACTGTTGCGCTCGATGACGGATTTTGCTGTCAGCGCTGCAACATCGTGGGCTTGCCGGAAACTCAGCCCTTCGTCACGGACCAATGTGTCGGCCAGTTCTGTGATGGTGATACAGGCCGCATCTGTGGTCTTTGCTACCCGATCTGAATTGATCTGACAGGCGGGTAAAAACGCCGCGAGCAACTCCAAAACTCGGCCACCGCTTTCAAAGGCGGCATAGCCCGCTTGTTGCACTTCGCCCTCGCTGTCGTTCATATCGGTGAACGGAGTGTTGTGCATTGTGTTTACGATCGTGTCGCAACGTCCCACCGTCACCGAGGCCAAATGGCGCATGTGTTCAATCGGCACCGGGTTGCGCTTCTGCGGCATGATGGAACTGATCTGAACTAAGGCGTTGGGAACATAGAGCTGGCCCACTTCAAAGGCTGACCAGAAGGCCATGTCCTGAACGACCCGCCCCAAATGCAGGAAAACCAGCTTGATCGCTGAATACAGACCAGTGATGTAATCAACGCTCGCGATACAGCCATAGGAATTAACCAATGGGCCTGCAAAACCCAACAGATCGGCCACCCGCTCGCGATTGATTGGAAACCCTGAGGTGGTGATCGCGGCTGCGCCCATGGGACAATGATCCAAGCCGACAATGGCCGCGTTCAAACGGTCGGCATCGCGCAGCAAAACTTCGATCACGGCAGCCAAATAATGACCAAAGGTAGTTGGCTGGGCCGGTTGACCATGGGTGTAGGCCACGATCAACGTGTCCTGCTCTGTTGTTGCCTTGTTGATCAGCGCGTTTGCCAGTTGGTGGATCTGCCCTAACAGCGTTTCCGCCCGTGATTGCAGGGCCAGTTTGAACAGGGTGTGGTCCATATCATTGCGAGACCTTGCGGTGTGCAAAGCACCACCAAGATCGCCCAGCCGTTTGCGCAACTCGGCCTCGACCAAAAAGAAATAATCCTCATACTCGCCGGAATACGTCAGAGAGCTGATATCGTTTTCGGCGTCAATTTCGTTTAGTGCGATGGCAATATCGCGGCCTTGTTCGGACGACAGGATTTCGGTTTCCACCAACATCACCAGATGCGCCTTGTTCACCTCGCCCATGTAGCCGGCATAGTTATTTTTGACCCCTTCGAACAATGGTGCCAGGACTGTCTCTTTGTAGGTCGGATCAGGAAATACGCTATTGTCGGTCATCCTTTGAGCCCCGCCATGACAACGCCGCGAATGATAAAGCGTTGGAAAATCAAAAACACGATCAGGGTTGGAATGGTCGATATCGCGGCCCCGGTCATGATCAACTCCCAGGCCACATCGGCTTCGTCACCAAAGCCCGATAAACCGACAGGAATGGTGTACATCTCGGTAGAGTTGGTGACGATCAGGGGCCATAAAAACGCGGTCCAATTGCCCAAAAAGACAAAGATTGCCAGGGCTGCCAAGGCGGGCTTCACCAGCGGCATTGCGACCGTCCACCAGATTTGCAATTCGTTCAGACCATCAATCCGGGCCGCCTCTATGAAGTCGTCGGGCACGGTTTCAAAGAATTGCTTCATCAGAAAGGTGCCAAATCCAGTCATAAGACCTGGGAACATAATCCCCCAATAGCTGTCCAGCCACCCAAAAGACTGGCTCATCAAATACCAGGGGATCACCAACATTTCTGTCGGAATCATCAGCGTCGACAGGATGGCAATAAAGACAATTGTGCGGCCGGGAAATTTGAATTTGCACAGGGTATAGCCAACCAGACTGTCAAACAGCAGGTTGGATATTGTGGTCACAATCGCGATGATCCCCGAGTTGATGAACCACATATAAAACCGCCCATCTTCAAGCACGTACAAGTAGTTATCTAACGTCGGCTCAACCGGGATCAGATTAACATTATAGACTTCATGCGGCCACTTCAGCGAGGTCGAGATCATGTAGGCGATGGGCATTACCATCAGCACTCCGCCGCCAAACAAGGCCAGCCAGCGCAAGATTTGCCCCATGTTGCGGGTTGCAGGCTTGGATTGCTTGGCCATCAAACCGGTTGCTGTGGGGCGGATTATGTCTGTTGTGCTCATGTCAGTTGCTCCTCAGCAGGCGCAACTGGATCAGGCTAACGATCATGAGGATGGTGAACAACACCACAGTCTGCGCGGCAGCATAGCCCATATTGAAACTGTTAAACGCAGTGTCGTAGATCATGAGCACCAGCGGTTTGGTGGCATTCAGCGGCCCGCCCGGATTGTTTGTGGTCATGTTGAACACATGGTCGAAAATTCGCAAAAAACCGATCGATGAGAAGACAACAATGAACACAATGGTCGGGCGCAGCAGTGGCAGGGTGATTTGCGTCAGCACCACCCACCATCCCACTCCATCTATGCGCGCGGCTTCGTAGTAGGACGTTGGAATGGCGCGGATACCTGCCATAAAAATGATCACCTGAAATCCCAGCCCGGCCCATACCGCAGGGGCCAAAACGGCCGGCAGTGCATTTGTGGTTGAGTTCAGGAATTCAATTTGCGCAATGCCAAAACTGGCCAGAATATTATTGAACAACCCAATGGGAACCGCTTGATAAAACCAGCGCCAGACCCAAGCCATTGCCACGGCGCTGGTCATAAAGGGTAAGAAATACATCATCCGCATAAAGCCATGCAGAAAGCGGACTTTGTCCAAGTGATAAGCAATCACAAAAGACAGTACCAATGAGACCGGCGTGCCGATCAATAGATAAGCAAAGGTATTGCGGAAGACTTTCCAGAACACCGGATCATTCCAAAGTTTTATGTAATTGTCGAAACCCGCCCAGGTCCGCGCGCCCAGCAGGTTCCAGTCTTGAAATGAAATCAGAATTGCTGTTGCGGTGGGATAAAACCGGATCACTGAGTAAAAGACGACCGGTACAGCTAAAAAGGTCCAGGCCCAGACAATCTGTTTCTGCTTAATTGTCAGGTTGCGATAGAGGTTCATCGGATGTCCGGATGTTAAATGGTCAAAGAGACAAACCCCCCAGAGCAAAAGCCCTGGGGGAAAGGCTTAATCCGCGTAATATTCGTTTAGGATTTTTTGCTCAGCCTCAGCTGCAATCGCCAGACTTTCGGCAATTGGCTGATCCTCAATATCCGTACGGGCCACCATATCGACCAGTACCTGCCGCTGAGAACTTTCGTTCGCAAATACAGTTGTATGCGCGTAGGAGAGTCCTTTGATAAAGGGTCCGAAAACGGGGTCATTCGCGTTGGCCTCGGTCAGCCCAACCGATGGTTTTGCCGGCAATTCTCCGACCACGTCGAGCCAGATCTGCATGGCAGCATCAGAGGTGATGTAAGACATGAACTTTAACGATGCCTCGTATTTCTCACCCTCGGCTTTGGTGGTCACGGCGTTGACCCAATACGAAGAATAGTTGGACTGGGTGCCGTCGACAGCGGCCGGCAATTCAGCCACGCCCCATTTCAGCCCCCGGATTGCCTTGAGCGAGCCAATACGGAATGATCCGTCGATGTGCATTCCTGCCCTGCCCGCCTTAAATGCGGCTTGCGGTTCATCCATAAACCCCGAGGCCGTGACGCCATGCAGTTTTTCAAGGTCGGTATAATACTGCAATGCGGCGGCGCCGGCCTCACTGTTATACGACACGGTATCGTAGCCATCGTTATAAGGTGTGCCGCCAAACTGGCGGATCAAACCTTCACGGAACCAATGGTGATCCTGCGCCGTCATGCCGGTGGTGATGCCGACCTGAGTGATATTTCCGGCGCCGTCGCGTTTGGTTAGCTTCTTTGCGACCTCGATCAGGTCGTTCAGGTTGGCAGGTGGTTCGGTAATGCCAGCTTCGTCGAATAGACGCTGATTATAAAACAACGCCAAGCTGCGCACTGCTGTGGGGAGCGCGTAGTAAACGCCATCCTTTTTCATCGCCTGAACCATCGGAAAGAAGTCTTTGTCGACGTCCGAGGGCGAAAAAGTATCAACCGGTAAGGGTTGGATCAAGTCGGCAGCAATGTAGTCGTTTAACCAGCCATAGAACAGCTGAACAACATCAGGCCCCTCCCCTGCGGGGATCGCGGCGGCCACTTTGGTGCGATAATCCGCGTAGGGGAAATGGGTCATTTTAACGGTGATGCCGGGGTTTTCAGCCTCGAACCCGTCAATCAGCTGCTCCATCGCCGTTACACGGGCGTCATAAAAATATTGCCAATACTCAATCTCAACATCTGCTGCGGCAGAAGAGGCAAGCAGTGCTGAGGATGCTGTCAGGGTGGCCGCGGCCAGTCCTTTGAATGTCTTCATCATGGGCTTTCTCCAAGTTGTATTTGTCTGGCTCCGCAAAATACCGGATGCAGTGCAGCTTTTCGCTGTTCTGAGCATGCTTTTAATTCAAGTTACTTGAGTTATCAACTTATTTGAATTAATATCTTGTAATGGCTTCAACACCCCCTCTCAAAGGCAGCAATGCCGGACGTTCGCGAATTCGAAACAGAACTGCTGTATTGGGCCAGATTTATCATTCAGGAGAGTTGGGGCGGGCCGAATTGGCCCGGAGCCTGGACTTAAGCGTTCAGGCCGTCAGCAACATTATTGCGGATCTTCTGCAAGACGGACTGTTGGTTGAAAAGGGCGCGCGGTCTGCGAAACGTGGCCTGCCGGCGGTTCAATATGGCATCGCCCCGACCGGTGGCTTCGCTTTGGGGATAGAGATTCGCCCGACGGTGATACATGCCGCGATGCTGGATATGCTTGGCAATACAGTTTTCACGCATCGCTCTATCCTTGCCGATGCTCAACCAGACGCAGTTATCCCCGAGGTGACACGACTGCGTGACTTGGCACTGCAATCCGTGCCAGACGCCAGGGACCGCCTGCTGGGGGCCGGTATTGTCATGCCTGGACCATTTGGGGCAACCGGTCTTTCGGGGCGGGAAACGGATTTGCCTAACTGGCAGGACGTTGATCCCGTTGAATTGTTCCAAACCGCGCTTGACCTGCCAATTGAAGTTAGCAACGACGCCAACGCCGCCGCAATGGCAGAGCGCATTTCAGGATGCGCACTGGGCCTGGACAGCTATGGGTACTTGTACTTTGGCAGCGGCCTGGGCCTTGGCTTGGTCAGCCAAGGTCATTTGATCCGCGGTGCCTTTGGCAATGCTGGCGAGATTGGTCATATTCCGGTGCCGACTCCGTTAGGTTCTGCGCCGTTGGAAACCCGGCTTAGCAGAATGTCAGTCCAGCACCACCTGATATTGGCGGGCCATGAAAATATTGATTTCGAAACACTTGAAGCATTGTTCGCCAAATCAGATCCGGATCTAATGATGTGGCTCGCTTCGGCGACGGATGCCCTGGGGCACGCGACACAAATCATCGAAAACATCTTTGACCCACGCACCATCATTTTAGGGGGGGCTATGCCCGAGACGATACTGCATCATCTGGTCAGTAACGTAGATTTGCACTCTGCATCGGTCTCTTTGCGGGACGACAACTCTCAGCCGCGCTTACAGTGTGGGACGTCTGGTCGGCTGGTTGCAACATTGGGTGCCGCTGCGTTGATCTTGAACAAGCGCCTAATGCCAAACGCGGTCACTTTATAGTTCAAATAATTTTAACGGAGCCCTTATGCCTTTGACCGATCCCAAGCGCTTGGCGGCGGAACGTTTGACGCCACAGATCCTGCAGTTATGGCGTGCTTTGGTGCCCCTGACGTCCGTTATTTCTTTCATGAGTACCGGCGCCCATCCCGATGATGAAAAGTCCGACATGCTTGCGGCCCTGTCTTTTCGTGATGGATTTGACCTTAGCTACGCCTGTTCAACCCGGGGCGAAGGTGGACAAAACGATATAGGCACTGAGACAAGCGAGGCACTTGGCGCGCTGCGCACTGCTGAAATGGAGCGCGCCTGTGATATCCTGAACATGCGGATGTACTGGCACTGTGAATATCCACAGGACACTATATTTGATTTTGGGTTCTCAAAATCAGGCGATGAGACGCTTGCCAAATGGGGCCACCAGCGGCTGTTAAAACGGTTTGTCGAGATTATCCGAACCGAACGCCCCGATATCATATGTCCAACATTCCTGGATGTTCCGGGCCAGCACGGGCATCATCGCGCGATGACCCAGGCCGCATTTGAAGTGATGAGCCTGGCGGCAGATCCAACTTACCTGGACAGTGACTTACCAGTTTGGCAAGTCAAAAAGCTGTACCTGCCCGCCTATTCCGGTGCAGGTCAGGCTTATGACGACGACCTGCCACCGCCGCCTGTCACGCTGACAGTCCAGGCCAAAGGGGTCGAACAGCATACCGGGTGGAGTTATGCCCGGATTGGACAGCAAAGCCGAGCCTTCCATTTGACCCAGGCAATGGGTCGGTGGGTTGCTGCCGGTGATGAAAAGGACTGGCCACTCCATTTGGCGCAAAGCCATGTTGATGGCCCAGACACAGACCTGCATTCGGGACTTGCGGCCACTCTGGCAGATATGGATGTGCCGTCACTCAATCGATATCTGCGTCAGGCTCAGGACAACGTCGACGCCGCAATAGCCGCTTTCCCAGATGGGTCAAAAATACTTCCGCAGGCGTGTTCGGCGCTGCGTCACATCCGCGAGGCGATCCAGAATTGCCCTGAAAGCAGCCGTGGGGACGTGCTGCACAAGCTGTCGCGCAAAGAGGCGCAGCTATCAAATCTCATCGCAATTGCTGCTGGTGTTCAGATCCATACCCGTCTTGACAGGACCTATATAAATGCTGGTGATGCAGTTGAGTTGGTGTCTGAATTGCGCCCAGGCAGGGCGGACTCGGCCACACTCAAGCCAGCGTTGCCGCCGGGGTGGTCACAGGATCAGAATGGGCTGTGCACGGCGCTGGATGTACAGGTTTCAGATTCCTACCCATCAGTCTATCTGCCAGACACACCCAGATTGCCCTGCATAGAGGCAAGCCTGATGGTACACGGTGAACAGATTACCCGCCGGGTTGCCTTTGAAACGCCACCTGTTGTGTTGCCTTGTTACTCGGCGACGGTCTCTCCCGATGCTGATGTAATCAACTCAGCAATGGTGGATCGCGTCCTGACGATAACAGTCAAAGATATTGTTCCGTCAACGGCCACGGCCTCTCTTTCCCTGCCGGATCGCTGGCAAGCGACGCGCACTGAGACTGGTTTTAGTGTAACAGCCCCTGAAGATGTCGCCCCGGGCAGCTACAGTCTTGGTTTGTTGCTGGATGGTCGGCCTGCTCAACAAATCCATAAGATCGAATATGCACATATCGATCCACGCGCCATAATCCGCCCGGCGGAGATCAAAATCCAAGTTGTTCACGCAGCGCTTCCTGATGTGCGCATTGGCTACATTGGTGGCGGCAACGACCGGGTAGATCACTGGCTTGACCGTCTGGGAGCAGATGTTGTTGCGCTTAGTGACGACGATCTAAAAAGCGAGGCCGTCCTTGCCGAGTTTGACACTTTGGTCATCGGCATTTTTGCCTTTAAATTTCGCGATTGCCTGTCAGTTCAAATGCCGCGATTGCACCGATGGTGCGAGCAGGGTGGAACTTTGCTAACTTTATATCATCGACCATGGGACAATTGGGACCCGGACTACAGTTCACCGCGAATGCTTGAAATTGGCCAGCCCTCCCTTCGCTGGCGGGTTACGGACGAAACGGCAAACGTTGAGGTACTGCACCCGAACTCTCCCCTGATGACCCATCCAAACCAAATTACAGCGGCTGATTGGGATAACTGGCACAAAGAGCGCGGGCTGTACTTTGCAAAACGATGGGACCCGGCCTATCTGGCCATCTTGTCGATGGCAGACCCGCAAGAACACCCCTTAGAGGGGGCCTTGCTTTGTGCGGACATAGGCAAAGGCCGACATATTCACACCTCACTTATCCTTCATCATCAGATGGAAAAAACCATTCCGGGTGCCTTTCGGATCATGGCTAACCTTTTGGCCAAGCGGGAAGCGAACTAGCCGTGGATTTGCATCTGGATTGAGTGTGTTGAGAGCGAGGGGTGAACTGCGACCTTTGGGTGGGGTAAGTGTCATGTGGTGTGCGCAAATCGGGTGTCTCTCACTGAGCGGCAATTGCAGCATCAAATTTGAAATCGACAAGCGTTTCGGGTTTCATCTGAATGGAAAACCCTGGCACCGTTGGCGCAGCATAGGCGCCATCTGTGACCACACAGGGATCAATAAAGTGCTCGTGCAGATGATCGACGTACTCGATCCTGTTGTTGTCCTTTTGACCTGTAATGGCCACATAGTCGATCATTGACAGATGCTGTACATATTCACACAGGCCAACGCCGCCAGCATGTGGCCAGACTGGCAAACCGAACTTGGCCGCCATCAGCTGAACTGCCAGAACTTCGTTTAACCCGCCAAGACGGCAACTATCAATTTGAACAAAGTCGATGGCCTGATTGGCGATGAACTGTTTGAAAAGAATACGGTTTTGACACATTTCACCCGTGGCCACCTTGACGGGTGCAATGGCCTCGCGAATTTTGCGATGTCCCATGACATCATCCGGGCTGGTTGGCTCCTCGATAAACAATGGGCGCGCAAAGGACAGTGCTTTGACCCAGTCGATGGCCTGATCGACCTCCCACACCTGATTGGCGTCGATCATGATATTAATGTCTTCGCCCAATTCTTCGCGGGCGATTGTCAGACGGCGAATGTCATCGTCAAGATCGCGGCCCACTTTGAACTTGATATGGGTGAAGCCCGCTGTTTTCGCTTCACGGCACAGGTGGCGCAGCTTGTCATCAGAATACCCCAGCCACCCCGCCGAGGTTGTATAGCAGGGATACCCTTCAGCCTTTAGCTTGGCGATCCGGTCCGCCTTTCCCGGTTCAGCAGCCCGTAGGATCTCCAGTGCCTCATCCTTGGTCAGCACGTCAGTCATGTAGCGAAAGTCGATCAGCTTGACGATCTCTTCGGGCGACATGTCCCCAATCAACATCCAGACCGGTTTACCGGCCTCTTTGGCCAGCAGGTCCCACATCGCGTTGACCACCGCACCAGTGGCCAGATGAATGGCGCCCTTGTCCGGACCGATCCATCGCAGTTGACTGTCGCCAGTAATGTGACGCCAGAACCGCCCCATGTCATTGCGCACCCAATCCAGATCGAGCCCGATCAGAAGGTGGCGCATCGCCTTTATCGCCGCGACACAGATTTCTGTGCCACGACCGATCGTGAATGTCAGCCCATGGCCCTGGTGGTCGCCGTCCGTTTCAAGCACGACATAGGCGGCTGAATAATCCGGATCGGGGTTCATGGCGTCCGACCCGTCCAGAGAAAGAGAGGTGGGAAACCGCAGATCATGAGTAGAGAGGCCGGTTATCCGTGTCATGCGCTTGCCACCACAGTCTGTTGTTGCACGCCAAGCCCGGAAATTCCCAGTTCGATCTTATCGCCTGGCTTAAGATAGGTTTCCGGTTTTTGCCCCATGCCCACACCCGGAGGCGTTCCGGTTGAAATCACATCACCCGGCTGTAAGCTCATGAATTGCGACAGATGAGAAATTACTGTGGCAACATCAAAATGCATCGTTTTGGTCGAACCGTCCTGATACCGGTGGCCGTTCACCTCCAAGTACATATCCAGAGCCTGCGGATTTGCAATCTCGTCTCGGGTCACAAGCCAGGGGCCGATGGGGCCAAATGTGTCGCAGGATTTGCCTTTGACCCATTGACCTGAACGGTGCAGCTGAAAGTCGCGCTCGGACAGGTCATTCACTATGCAATAGCCAGCAACGCAGTCTAGGGCGTCTTCAACCGAGACGTATTTAGTTGGCTTGCCAATCACCACACCCAGCTCAACTTCCCAGTCGGTCTTAACCGAGGTGCGCGGAATTTCGACGGCGTCATTCGGGCCGCATATGGCCGAGGTTGCCTTGAAGAAGATCACTGGCTCGTCTGGGAGTGCCATACCGCTTTCGGCAGCGTGGTCCGCATAGTTCAGGCCGATGCAAATAAACTTACCCACTTGCCCGACACAGGCACCCAGGCGGGGGTTACCCTCAACCAGCGGCAGGGTTGATACATCAATCTCACGGATTTTCTGAAGCGCGGCATCGCTTAGCGCAGTATCGGCGAGGTCTGGGATAATGGCAGACAGATCACGGATATTTCCAGTTGCATCCAGAAGACCTGGCTTCTCGGCTCCTACGGGGCCAAAGCGCAATAGTTTCATGGTGTTATCTCCTTGGAAGTCAGACGGACCAACCGCCGTCGATGGCGTGCGTTTGTCCGGTGGTAAAGGCGCTGTCATCGCTGGCGAGGTAAAGTGCCAGGGCGGCGATTTCCGCGGCTGTACCAATACGGCCCATCGGTTGGCGGCTGATAAAGGCGGCCAGTGCCTGTTCGTAGTTGCCGGTCGCACGCAGGCGGCCGTGCATGGACGGGCTGTCCACAGTGCCGGGGCAGATCGCATTGCAGCGTATGCCCTGCGTTACGTAATCTGCGGCTATGGATTTGGTCATGCCGATGACGGCCGCCTTGGATGCGCAATAAGCAAATCGGTTTGGCACGCCCTTAATGGACGAGGCCACCGAGGACATATTGATGATCGAGCCACCACCGTTTTCCAACATCGCAGGCAGGGTCAGCTTGATCATGCGGTACATGGCAGTGACGTTCAGATCAAAACTGAAATCCCAGTCTTTGTCATCGGTGTCGAGGATCGAGCCGTTGGCGACAAAGCCAGCGCAGTTAAACAGGACGTCCAGCGGGCCAATCTTGTTGGCACAGTCTGCAACGGCCGCCGCATCAGTAACGTCCAGCTTAACCGCAGTTATGCCCTCAATGCCGTCAAGCTCAGCCAGAGAAGCCTCGTTGATGTCACTGGCAAAAACCGTTGCTCCCTGCGCGGCGTAGAGTTCCGCTGTTGAACGTCCAATACCCTGCCCTGCAGCGGTGATGAATGTTGTTTTTCCGGCCAACCGGCCTGTGTTCTGAGTCATAGTGTTATTCCGTGTAAAAAACATGTTCCATCATCGCCCATTGCTCACCACTTGCGCGGCTGGCCAGAGGCGACTGGCAGGGGTCGGTATGTGTCCACCATTCTTGGGTTTTTGGATCTTCGGCCATTTTCGCCAGATCAGCGTTCAAATCTGTGCCGTGATATTCCCAATAGCCAAACAGCAGGTTTTCCGGCTCGCGCAGGAAAATGCTGTAGTTGCGGATGTTGCTTCCTGCGATCTGGGCCAACACATCCGGCCACACGGCGGCGTGCAGCCGTTTGTAGTCGGCTATCCTGTCGGGCTTGATCCCGATTACCATTCCCATGCGTTGCATCAGGCTCCTCCGGTGATTGTTTTTGAGATCAGGGACATGGAGGTGATCGCTTGCCAATCCCATTCGATACCCAACCCCGGCGCCTGTGATGGGATGGCAAAGCCACCCTCGACCAGCATCGGTTCCGTCGTGACGCTGTCCAATTGCGGAATGTATTCCAGCCACTTGGCATTGGGCACTGCACAGACCAGTGACAGGTGCAGCTCCATCAGAAAGTGAGGACAGACCATAACGTTAAACGCCTCGGCCATATGGGCCACTTTCAACCAGGGTGTAATGCCGCCAATGCGGGCCACATCGACCTGCACAATACTGGCTGCGCCCATTTGCAAATAGTCTTTGAACTGGCTGATCGAATACATGCTTTCGCCAACCGCAATCGGCACCGAGGTGCGTCGGGCCAGTTCAATATGCCCGGCCACGTCATCCGCAGGCAGAGGTTCCTCGAACCAGCCGATGGAATACTCTTCAAGGACGCGGGCGCGCCGGATGGCCTCGGACACAGTGAACCCCTGATTGCCGTCGGTCATGATTTCATAACTATCGCCAACTGCAGTCCGGACTGCGGACAGCCGCGCGTCATCCTGGCTGATGTGGTCACTGCCAATCTTGATCTTTGAGCCTTTGAACCCTTTGGCTTGCATTGCCAGAGCGTCATCAACCAGTGCCTGCGGCTCCAGGTGAAGCCAGCCCCCCTCGGTGCTATACAGCAGAATGCTGTCGCGGGTGCCGCCTGCGGCTTTCCAAAGCGGCAGGCCCGCTGTCTTGCACTTCAGATCCCAGAGCGCGGTATCGATGGCCGCGAGCGCCAGCGAGGTGATCGCCCCAACTGACGTGGCGTGGGTCAGGAACAACAGTTCGCGCCAGATCCCCTCGATCCGGTCCGCGTCTTTGCCAATCAGGGCCGGTCCCAGAGTGTGCTCCAACAGCGCCATAACAGACGGACCGCCCGTGCCGATAGTGTAGGAATAGCCGGTCCCACAGGCCCCATCGCTGTCATAGACAGTCACCATCGGTGTCTCTTGCGAGACAAAGGATTGAATGGCGTCGACCCGTTTCACCTTGGGAACGAGGTCAATCATTTGAAGTTCTATGCGAGTGATCCGTGCCATGGTCTAACCCCGCACCGCGTTAGAGCTGGTGGCATCAAACACGTGACATTTGTCCAGCATCAGGCGGAATTTCAGGACTTCACCCGGACGCACGGGCCTAGGGTTTAGCATTTTACCCTGCACTTCAGTCCCGGCGATGTTTGTGAACAGGACTGTCTCTGTGCCCAGCGGTTCGGTCAGCGTAACGGTGAGGTCCATTTCCGTGCGCTCACCCTCTTCCTCAACCGCATGGCCCAGGGGCATCAGATTATCGGCTCTAAATCCAAACTGGACATTCTGCCCATTGTGGACTTGCCCCCGTGCACTGGCAGGGACTGGCACATTTATCCCTCCGGCAAGCTGAATGGTGCTGGTGCCTGACACAACGCCGTCAATGAGGTTCATTGGCGGAGATCCGATAAAGGTCGCAACAAAGGTGTTGTTCGGAGCATTAAACAGCTCTAGCGGTGTGCCGACCTGCACAATATGGCCGTCCTTCATCAGCACAATCCGATCCGCCAGCGTCATTGCCTCGACCTGATCGTGGGTCACGTAGATGATCGTGTTCCCAACTTTCTGATGTAATTTCTTGATCTCAACCCGCATCTGAGTGCGCAGCTTGGCATCCAGATTTGACAGGGGTTCATCAAATAAAAATACATCCGGATGCCGCACAATGGCGCGGCCCATGGCGACCCGTTGGCGTTGACCACCCGACAGTTCGGCAGGCTTGCGGTCCATCAGCGCCTCCAGGCCCAAAATAGCCGCCGCCTCGTCCACGGCCTTCACAATCGCAGTCTCGTCCTTTTTGGCGATCTTCAATGAAAACCCAAGGTTCTCACGCACCGTCATATGCGGGTATAAGGCATAGTTCTGGAACACCATCGAGATATTGCGGTCGCGCGGTGGGAGGTCATTCACCACCCGCCCACCAATGGCGATCTCACCGCTGGTGATATCTTCGAGCCCGGCAATCATTCGCAGGGTTGTGGATTTGCCGCAGCCAGAGGGGCCAACCAGGACAACAAACTCACCATCTTGAATGGCAAGGTCAATGCCATGCACAGCTCGATGTTTGCCGTAATTCTTGACAACTTTGGAAAGGGTTACTTCAGTCATGATGCTATCCTTTGACGCCGCCGAAGGTGAGGCCGGCAATCAAGTGTTTCTGAACGAGGAAGGTGAGGATCAGGGCTGGAACGATCATCAG
This sequence comes from Parasedimentitalea marina, assembly GCF_004006175.1. GTDB lineage: Bacteria > Pseudomonadota > Alphaproteobacteria > Rhodobacterales > Rhodobacteraceae > Parasedimentitalea > Parasedimentitalea marina. Next base: position 49,267 of record NZ_CP033223.1, on the reverse strand, counting down.
AACCGCCAGCGCGCACATGCCGCCCCAATTGATGGTGAATTCAGCGGTGAAATCCAGCAGGCCAACCGGCATCGTCTTGGACCCAACGGATCGGGTCAACTGCGAGGCCAGTGCGAACTCGTTCCACGATGTCAAAAAGGCAAAAATGGCAGCCGAGGCAACGCCGGACTTGGCCACCGGGAATTCGACCTGCCAAAAGGCCTGCCAGCGGGTGCAGCCGTCGATCTCGGCCGCCTCGTGCAGTTCTTTGGGGATCTGGCGAAAGAAGCCATCGGTCAGCCAGACGGTGAAGGGTACATTCATTGCCACATAGGCCAGGATCAGGCCTATGTGAGTGTCGATGATACCAACGCGGGCAAACACGATGAACAGCGGCAGTGACAGCGCCACGCCGGGCACCGCACGAAACAACATCAGCCCGACAAAGTAACCGGTCTTGCCCTTGAACCTGTAGCGCGCAAAGGCATAGCCGCCGGACATGCCGATCAGAATGGCAATCACCGTCGAGACCACGGACACAATCAGTGAGTTGCGGAAATAGCTGAACACCGGCACGCCGCCTTCGCCCGCGCCGCCAAACATCGACCGATAGTGATCCAGGGTGAAGGATGGGATCCAGACGGGTGGTTTCGCCATGATCTCGACCGTGGGCCGGAACGAGTTCAGCACAATCCACAACCCGGGAATGCAGATGATCGCCATAACAATGAACAGGCCACTAAAATGCAGTGCTTTCATCAGGCGCTTGTGATTGCGATAGGATTGGTTGCGATCCATGTGACTATCCTCCCATGCCGATTTGGGCGCGCGCAGCGGTGAGTTTACGGAAGAAGTAGATAGTGAATACGACCGACAAAATGATCGAGACATAGCCCATCGCGTTGGCCAGCCCCATGCGGGCATCGACGTAACCTGTGCGGCTCATCAATGTCCACAACAGCTCGGTTCGGCGGGCGGGGCCGCCGCCGGTCATGATCTGCACAATATCATAGGCCCGCGCCACATCCAGCGACCGGATTGTCATGGCGATAAAGATGAACGGCATCAGGAACGGCAGGGTGATGTGCCGGAAGGACTGCCACGGGGTGCATCCATCCACCTTGGCGGCCTCTAGCGGGTCGCGTGGCATGGCGAACAGGCCCGCCAGAATTAGGATCGCGAACACCGATGTGCTCATCCAGATTTCAGCAAAGGCTATCGAGAACAGTGCCAGTTTGCCGTCCACCAGCCAGGGCAGTGCTGCGTTGAACCCCATGGACTGCAGGGCGTTGTTCACCAGACCGATATTGTCATTGAAGATGAACTTGAACTGAAAGCCGACCAAAATAGGCGAAAACATCATCGGGAACATCACGATCGTACGCAGCGTACGCTGGCCCCATGTTACCTTGTTCACCATCACTGCAATGCCCAGACCCAGCAGCATCTCCAGGTTCAACGCTATCGTCAGAAACAAAACCGTGCGCCCGAATGCAGCCCAGAATTTGGCGTCGGTCAGAATTTTTTCGTAGTTATAGGTTCCGACCCATTTCCACAGCGTCGAGGGCCGCGTCAGCTTGTATGGTGTAAAGCTTGAGTAGAGCGAAAAGATCAGTGGGATCAGCACAACTGCGGCAATCACGATGATTGCGGGCAACAGCAGAAGAAACCACTCGGGTAAGCGGCGGCGGGTCATAGTGCACCTGTCAGACAATTGATTGTGGCATTGGGGGCAGGTCTGGCCCGCCCCCATACCGGAGTGGTGGTATTAGTAATAACCAGATTCACGCATCAACTCGTCCACCGCTTCGGCGGCATCGTCCAATGCTTCTTGTACAGTCTTGTCGCCAAGGATCGCGGCTTGCAGTTCGGGGAAGACGATATTTGTGGTCTCGCCCCATTCCGGGATCGCAGGCACGGCAAAGGCAAATTCAGCACCTTTGGCAAAGGCCGCAAGGGATTCAGCCCGGAAGGGATCATCACCAGCCTGAGCGGCCGCAACATTTGCCTCCCAAACGGCGCTGCGTGTCGGCAGTGAGCCACCAGCAGATTCAGCCAGCTGGCTGTCTTCGCTGGTCAGGAAGTTGACCAGAGACACAGCGGCCTCTTGATTGGCGCAGTCATTGGTGACCGAGAAACCATGATGGCCGGACCAACCTGTCCGGGTGACCGATCCCATCGGTTGAACTGCAACGCCGACATTGCCTGCTGCCTTGGAGGATTCCGGATCATTGAAGAACCCGGCCCATCCTGGCCAATCCAGGTTCAGGGCAACGGTGCCCGACGCAAAGCCCTGACCCAGATCATCCCAGACATAGCTGGTTGTCCCTGCTGGAACCGCTTTGGCATCATAGAGGTCAACAAACCACTGCAACGCGCGCTGACCCGCGTCCGAGTTGAAGATTGGTTTCTTGTCACCATCCAGATAGTTGCCGCCCTCGGCTACAACCATTTCATAAAACCGACCAACGATGGCTTCGTCTTTGCCAGCATACTGGGTGCCGTAAAAATTAGGGGGATCGGAAAAGAAAATGGCCTGATCCTTAACCTGATCCCAGGTATCAGGAACGGCCAATTCATAGCCGTACTCTGCTTGGAAAGCTGCGGCTTTGTCAGCATCTTCGTAGTTGGATTTCAGATAGTAGAGAACGGATACATCGAACTGCGCACGCGGCAACATCAACAGCTGACCGTCCACGGTCGACGCACCGATATTGCCCGGAACAAACTCAGCAATCGTCTCTGCAGCCACCAAACCACTCAGATCCGCGTAAAGACCTTCATATTGCGGCGCAAAGACGAGTGGTTGGAGCCAACGCACCAGGATGTCGTGCCCGCTGCCATGTCTGACTTGATTTCTTTGTCGATCTCAAAATGGCTTTTCTTTGAGATAATGTCGACTTTGGCACCGGTTGCAGCTTCCCATTCTGCGATCCGCCCATACAGGCCTTCATACTGCTGGCCGCCGATTAGTTTGGCCTCGATGGTGACGCCGTCAAAGCTTCCCCAGTCCGATGCCAGTGCTGATTCGCTGACTGCAAAAACTGCAGTACTGGCGAGTAAAGCCTTCAAAGTGTTCGATTTAATCATCATTCCCTCCCTTGGCGCGATGTCTATTCGCCTGCACGTTCCTTGGCGATATTTGTATATAAAACATTTATTCACTTACAAATCAATCTTGACATTGAGCTGTCGATTAGAGAGGCTCGGTTCACTTCAATGTCTTGGGCAAAATTCCGATGAGCGAAACAACCGACAAATACCGGGCACCAGCTCTGGAAAAGGGCTTGGATATCATTGAGCTTCTCGCCAACCATGGCGAAGGTTTGACCCAAGGCGAAGTGGCCAAGGCGCTTGACCGGTCGCAAAGTGAAATCTACCGCATGCTGTCGACCCTGGTACGTCGGGGCTATATTGTTCGGTCGGCTTCAGGGGATCACTACTCGCTCAGCCTCAAAATGTTTTCGATCAGTCAACGGCATCCGCCCATCGGTCGCGTCATCGAAGCCGCGTTGCCGCGCATGCGTGCCGTCACACGGCTGGCCTGGCAATCATGCCATATGGGAATGGAAAGCAACGGCGACATTGTTGTTGTTGCTTCAGCTGAATCCCCTGGCAGTTGGGGGCTTGCCTTGAAAACCGGGACAGTTGTTGGGCTGTGGAATACGGGAACTGGACGGGTTCTTGCTGCGTTTCGGTCAAAACAAGAGGTCGATGAGCTGATTGCGTTACACAGACGCGCGATCGGCGAACCAGAATTGGATCGCGCCGAATTCGATGCGCATCTGAAACGTATTCGCACCAGCGGCTTTGAAAAAATGCCGTCAGCCACAACGGTTGGTGTTACCAATATTTCATTTCCGATCATCGGCCCATCCAACAACGTGGTCGCGGTTTTAAGTTGTCCATATCTGGAAAGAGTGGACGATCTTGATGTGCCATCTCTGGATGAAATCGTTGAGCTGTACGGCCAGTTGGCCAATGAACTTTCCGCGCTTTATGGCAACCACAACGCCCAGGCCCAAATGATCGAGAGCACATGAAACTGGCAACGCGGCGCTTAGGAAAGACAGAGCTGACTGTTCCGACGCTTGGCTTTGGCGGTGCCCCACTGGGTGGCCTGTTTGACATGGTGGATGGTGTTGAAGCTGCAAAAACGCTGAGTGAGGCGCTGACGGCCGGTCTGAATTACGTCGACACGGCCCCTTTCTACGGGTTTGGCCGGTCAGAACGCAGGGTTGGTGATATCGTGCGCGGACAAGATTATGTGCTGTCGACCAAGGTCGGTCGGCTGCTCGCTCCGGGGGCCGCCCCTGATCCGGCCGCTATGGGCTGGCCAGACGCGCTGCCCTATCACCCGATTTATGACTACAGCTACGATGGAATAATGCGGTCCTTTGAAGACTCCTTGCAAAGGCTTGGGCTTGACCGGATCGACATTTTGTATGTCCATGACATTGGCACCGAAACTCATGGTGCCGAAAACGCACAGCATTTCAAGGCGCTGGCACAAGGCGGTTATCGAGCCCTGGACGAGTTGCGCAGTGCAGGTCATGTGAAGGCCATTGGGCTGGGCGTGAACGAGGCTGAAATCTGTATGGATGTCCTGGGCATCGGGGATTGGGATGTGTTTCTTCTGGCTGGGCGGTACACATTGCTGGAACAGGACCCGGTGGTAGATTTGCTGCCCGCATGTAAGGCCAGAGGTGTCTCTATTGTGGTCGGAGGGCCGTTCAACTCCGGTATTCTGGTTGGCGGCGATACATGGAATTATGGCGCCGCCCCGGATCATATTTTGACCAAGGTAAAGAAGCTATCAATGGCCTGTCGGGAGTTCAGTATATCACTTCCCGCGGCGGCGCTTCAGTTCCCTTTGGGACATGACACCGTAGCCTCGGTTATTCCCGGGTTACGAAACCGCCAAGAATTGTCCGACACACTGCAATGGTCGACAGCGGTCATTCCAAGTGAGTTCTGGATGTGCCTGAAAGAAAAGGGCCTGCTTCACCCGAATGCGCCAACTCCGGATGGCAGCCCGTTCACGCGCCAGTGAGCCAGGGACACCTGCGCAGTATATCAACTTGCGGCTGAATTGCATAAGCGGGACGAGAATTGGGTCAGGCCAAGCGGTGAGTGTGTTCAATAAACTTCATCAGGCTCAGCCTACCCGGGACCGGTCATTTTACTAAGACCCGTCCGCCAAACCCGACCTCCAACCTTTGCGCCAAAGGCTCATAGCGATCAATTTCTAGTGAGTGGTTTTTCAAACAGGCTGTGAAATCTCCCAAACTCCGTTGCCCTATGGGCGATGGTGAAAATATGGCCTTTTGGGGATAATCACACAGTCACGAAAAGCGCTGGTTTTTCAAAGCAGGATCACCCATTCTTTGCGGAACTTCGGGGAGATACGATTGATGAAAAACTTGGCCTGGATTCTGGGATGTGGAACATCGCTGCTGGCGTCCTGTGACACTATTAGTGGCGGAAACGGCAATCTTTCCGGTGGGTTCATTGGTGAATTGCCCGAGGGGGTGTTAGCGATTGTTGCCCCTTACCAAGATCTGGACGCTGTGCGGATTGACCCATTGGACGGGTGCTACGTCTATCGCTACGCCGGCCCGGTTGAAACGACGTTTCTACCGCTGCGGGCAGTGGATGGGCGGCCTATCTGCACCCAACAGGCCGCATCCGTCGACGAACAAGAAGTCGCAAGCTAACCTGTTGTGCCAGAAGTGGTTTTCAGCTTCGCGCTGAAACCCCGTCTTCTGGTGGATACAGGTATGCTGTCGATCCGGTGGCGACGTGTTCGTATAGGTCGATGATATGTGCCATGACCATGCGAACACATCCTGAACTGGCACGGCCGCCAATAGAGCGTGGACTCGGAGAGCCGTGAATACGCAAATAGGTATCCCGGTTGCCATCAAACAGATATAGCGCCCGCGATCCTAGTGGGTTGGTTGGCCCGCCGTTCACACCGCCAGCGTGTTGCTCATAAAGATTGGGATCTCTCTTTATCATCGCTGCAGTTGGGGTCCAGGTTGGCCATTTGGCTTTGCGGCGGATCGTGTAGGTCCCCGGTTCGTAAAGATTGCCGCGTGCGATTGCCACTCCGTATCGCATTGCGGTTCCATCGTCGGCAATATGGTAGAGATATCTTGCCACGGCATCGACGTGAATGTCGCCCGGCGTCAGGTTGGCGTTTGCCTCGACACGTTGGGGCAGAAACCGGGCGTTCAGGCCCCATGGGTTAGACGTGGCAGGGTCGTACCCTGCGGGCGTTACCTGTGCGTCCCACCCCGCCCAGTTTGATCTGTTAGACGTTGGGGCCGCCAAAAGGGCGCCGGGAATGGGGGTGGAAAACAAAGCCGCGGCCGACGTTACGAAGTGGCGTCTGGTTATCATAGTAGAGGAATCCCCGCTTCCGCTGTGTGACAGTCTATTTCTCGTCAAAATATGCATCATTTGCAAAAGGGCCAATCACTTACTTGTGTAACGGCCGGTTTCCATCTTCGGTGCCGAACTGTGCACGCTGCACCAACTGGGCCAGTATTGCCAAACTGTTCTGGGTGTCCTCTCAGGGTACAGTATGCAGATGAAAAATTCACCAATATTCCGCGCCTCAGGGCTTTGGTTGCAACCCCTGAGGCCGCGATGACTGCCATGAGAAACAACAAGCGAGCAGATCGGCAAGAAATATGGCGTCAAAGGCGCATGTTATTGGCAATCGTGCTCGTGCACATGTTATTATTGAGGTGCGCCAAGCCGTTTCATTGCGGGGTTAACGGGTCAAGGAAACAGCTTGGCGCACCTCATCCTGCTCGCTCTGCCTTTTCGTAGTCGAAATCCAAAACGCTGTTGGTGGAAGTATTTTTCTTAAGCTTATAGCTGTCCATATTCTGTTTGAGCGCGGCTGAATCTGATGCCAATCCTGTTGTGGTTTCAAATACCGTTGAAGCCAAAACCGCACTGTCCTGAGTGGTATGGCCCAGATCCGTCATACTCACGTCAATTTCAACCAAGCTTTGTGATTGGGCCAAAATAACATCCGAGATTTCTTCCATCAGATCTGACACAGAACTGGCACCGGCGCGGATACATTGCAGGCTCTCACCTGTCTGGCGCACCAATTCGCAGCCCTCGCGCACCTGTACCGTGCTGTCCGAGATCAGTGATTTTATCTCACTCGCAGATTGGGATGCCCTTGCGGCCAGCGCCCGCACTTCGGAGGCAACAACTGCAAATCCGCGCCCGGCATCACCGGCCCGTGCGGCCTCAACCCCGGCATTCAGTGCCAATAGGTTGGTTTGAAAGCTGATGTCATCAATCACGTCTACGAACTTGGCAATCAGTTCCGAGGATTCTTCGATGCGAACGACAGCCTCAATCGCTTTGTCGACGACGATTCCACCGTTTTCAGCATCTCGGTGGTTTTGCTCGGACCTTTTGGACGCCTTTAGGACCATGGCGCTGGTTTCTTTGGTGCTTTGTGTGACCTGACTGACAGCCGCGACTGCTTCTTCTAGGGTTGCAGCCTGTTGTTCAGATTGCTCAGCCAGGTCACGGGTCAGTTGAGATGTGGAAGCCATTTTGGAATCGACAGAATGGGCGCTGTTTGTCGACGACCCGATGGTGCCGCACCAACGATCAATCAGGTTGTTGTACGATGTTCGAATGGTATCGAATTTTTCTGGGAACCCGCCTCCTTCACTCTGGCGGATTTTGTAGCTCAGATCACCTTGTTCCAACCGCCTGATGCCATCCGTCATGATGGTTAGCGCCCGCGTTTGTTCTTTCTGTTGGGCCTGAAAATAGGCGTCAATGACACGTTCACAATCTGCCATCATTGCCCGCACCAAAGAGTTGCCTGGTGTGCAACTTTCTTTTTGTTGCCCAGACGCCCCTGCTGCATAACCAGATGTAACATTTTGGTTCCGGCTTCAGAATAGCCGCCAAGATAGAGCAGGAAGGGCAGTTGAATTTGAAAGTGAACGCGCCCGACCCGTTCGGCGGATTCAAAATACCTTCTGTCAAACTTGCCGGAAAACAGGCTCTCCCAATGGGCTTTTTGCGCCGATTTGGCATGATCGACCAAAGCTGGATCCTGAAAAACTGGGCCGTTTCAGGTCGATTTAGAATGACTTTGTAAAGTCATCCAATATCGGGTCAAAATGCGGGCGGAGAACCTGGCCAAGGTCCGCCAGAATTTCTGCATTTTCATCTCCGAAATCAAACCAGGTCCGTATTTGGTCACGCGCATTTGTCGTCATGGCAGTCAATCCTAACATGTTGCTGTCAGGACAATTACAACTCTGGGTTTCAATTGGGTTACTACTATTCTTGGACGGTGCGAAAACGACCCAAGTCTATACTTTGATGAGACATTAAATTTTCATCAAAGTACACGCCACTCAAAACACTGACGGGATGCAACCAGAATTGCCTGTTTGCGATGGGCAGGGCGGAGCTGATTCAGGCTGAAGTCCAGACGGTCATCGGCTGATCCAGGCCGCGAATCTCTTGATCGGGCTGCCGGACAAACGGATCGATCAAAGCAACTTCGATATTCTCAGCCTGTATTTGCAGACGAAGTTGGTCGCTTATCACAATGTCTGCTTGCAATTCACGGGTCATTACTTCCAGACGGGCCGCAACATTTACTGCGGTTCCGATCACTGCGTATTCCAATCGGTTTGCGCCAATATCGCCCAAAACGGCCTCGCCATAATGAAGCCCGATGCCAACACGGATTTCAGGCTCTCCGGCCCGGCGGCGCTCGCGGTTCCATTGGTCCAGCGCCGATATCATATCGCGTGCACAGGCCAAAGCGTTGGTCGCATCCTGGGTGCCGGCCATGGGGGTTCCAAAGGTGGCCATCAGACCATCGCCCAGATATTTGTCCAGCGTGCCATGATGGCGAAACACTTCGCGTTCCATCCGGCCATGGAACCCGCGCAGCAAGTCGATCACCTTCAGGGCATCAAGCCCGGCCGCAAGGCGAGTAAATCCGATAATGTCGATGAACAGAACCGCCACGTCCTGCCTGCGCACCTGTTTTAGTGGATCATCGTTCTGCGACAGTTGGTCCACCACATTGGGCGAGAAATATCGCGACAGATTGGTGCGCTCCCGGGTCAGGCTGGCATTGTTCATCAGCAGGGCATTGAACCTGCGAACCGAGAATCCAAGGATTACAGCGACGATAATAAACACCACCACTTCTTGCACTCTCATGTGGAACATAAAGCTGGTTGGGTCCATGATCTGTATCAGGACGTTGCTGTCGCCAAGGATCTCGATCACCCGCTGCCTTAACGCCTCATCCGTCGGCGACAGCCACCAGGCCAGAGCGACGCCAGTCATCCAGATGCCAGAGGTCCAAACGCCAATCGCAATCACAGTGCGCCAAGAATAGGCCAATGTGCCGGCCGCCAAAATGACGTAGAAATAGATAAAATTTTCGAACCGGTACTGGACTGCTATTGGGAAATCCTGTGGCGCAAACGGGTTTGGCAATACCATTCCAAACGTCATGATCAGCAGATCCATAAAAATCAAAAACAGCTCGGCCTTTGACCGGCCCACTTTCCCCATGCGGCCCATCAGCCAGCCATTGACGCAAAGCAGCGCCAGCATTCCATGATAATACAGAACGCTCCAGGACGGGTTTATAAAGACCAGCATAACCCCGATCAGCGGCATCGCGATCCAGCGGGCGCGAACTGCCCATTCCAGTCCCCGCTGTTTATGGGCCGCCAGGTTGGCCTCGACATAGGCGTTGTCAGCAACAACATCCGCAAGATCCACATGCCGTTCGGGGTGGTACGATGTCGGGGGAGCAAGTGTTGTGTCGGTCATTTCTGTTCCTTTGGGACAGAGCCTGGATAGACCTCATCTAACCCAATAGAGCACAACTGTTCCAGCGCCTAAATCCAAAAGACCCCGCCTATTAGGCGGGGCAAGGTATGGTGCCGTGTGACTGCTCACGGGCACCGGCGGTGTGGCTGAGTTTTGTAGTTTGGTGGTGAGGTCAGGCCTGCATCTCGGCGCGGATCTGCTGGCGCAGCACGTCGATCGGCACAGTCTTGCCGTCGCGCTTAAAGCACCAATAGGTCCAGCCATTGCATGAGGGGGCGTTCTCCAGCTTGGCGCCAACCTGGTGGATCGACCCTTTGACGTCATCGCCAATCAGAGTGCCATCGGCCCGCACCTTGGCCTTGTGGCGGCCATTCATGCTTAGCAATTGTTCGCCCGGACGCAGCATACCGCGTTCGACCAGCTGGCCAAAAGGCACCCGCGGCTCAGCCCGTTTGGAGGTTGAGACCTGCAGGGCGTCCCGGTCAAATTTACGGACCGATGCGATGCGCTTTTCGGCCACCTTGCGGTATTCTTCTTCACGCTCGATGCCGATGAATTCACGGCCCAGCATCTTGGCAACTGCGCCGGTGGTCCCAGTGCCAAAGAACGGATCCAGCACCACATCACCAGGATTGGTTGATCCAATCATGATCCGGTGCAGCAGGCTTTCGGGTTTTTGGGTCGGATGCGCCTTGACGCCATCTTCGTTCTTCAGGCGCTCGTGGCCGGTACAAATTGGTAGCACCCAGTCACTGCGCATCTGAATACCTTCGTTCAGTGCCTTCAGCGCTTCGTAGTTAAAGGTGTATTTTCCACCCTCGGCCTTTGAGGCCCAGATCATGGTTTCATGCGCGTTTGTAAACCGTTTGCCGCGGAAATTGGGCATTGGGTTCGACTTGCGCCAAACCACATCGTTCAGGATCCAATAGCCCTGGTCCTGCAGCGCCGACCCAACGCGGAAGATGTTGTGATACGAGCCGATCACCCAGATCGCGCCATTGGGTTTCAACAGGCGACGGGCGGCTTTCAGCCAGGCTTTGGTGAACTGGTCATAGGCGGCAAAGCTGGAAAACTGGTCCCAATGGTCGTCAACAGCATCGACCTGGCTGTTGTCAGGGCGGTGCAGCTGACCCTTGAGCTGCAGGTTATAGGGCGGGTCTGCAAAGATCAGATCAACTGACTCCGCAGGCAGACTGTTCATCACATCGATGCAGTCCCCACCAAGAATCGTGTTTAAAGGGAGCGCAGCTGCGCTCTTTACCATTGTTTTGTTCATGTCTCTGCCTCGATGCCACGGCGTATTTTTACGCTCATTTGGTTATCCACAGGATGATTCATCTGTGATTCGAGGTCAATTTCTTTTTTAAATCAAATGCCTGTGGTTTGATCTTGATACAATATATTGTGGATAGGCTTGAAGGAACGGCGATGATGTTGTGTTACCCCTAAAACGGCCAAGGCGTCTTTGTGCTGCTTAGACGGGTAACCGGCGTTCTTTTCCCAACCATAGCCTGGGCACTGTTGCGCTAAATCCACCATCAGACGGTCGCGGCACAATTTTGCAACAATCGAAGCGGCTGCAATCGACACTGATTTGCCATCGCCCTTGATCACCGCCTCGGACGGCAATTCCAGCCCCCGCGGGATCAGGTTTCCGTCGATCAACAGATAGTCCGGGGCTGGATCCAGCATCGCCACCGCCCGTTCCATCGCCAGATGAGACGCGCGCAGGATGTTGATTTCATCGATTTCTTCAACCGAGGCATGGGCAATGGCCACCTCACCCGTGTCAAAAATCTCTTGCTCGATGGCTTCGCGTTTTTTGGCGCTTAGCTTTTTGGAGTCGTTCAGGCCTATGGGGATGTTATCGGGGTTCAGGATCACGGCGGCGGCGGTGACAGGGCCGGCTAGGGGGCCGCGCCCGACCTCATCAACGCCGGCAATGCGCAGGTACCCACACCGTTGCGCGGCACTCTCATAACTGTAGTCAGGTTGTTCCATGGTCCCGACAAATCCAATTTTAAGCATCCTTTCAAGTGTTAATTTGCACGCAGTAAAGGGGGCCTGATGCCCCCTCCATTGCCTGCTCGATAATTAGTTACGTCCTTCAGCGACGGACGATGCGATATCCATTGCGACGCAAACAGCGTGGTTTGAACGCATTCTTGTGACGGTGACCGTTCCAGAATGTTACACGGCAGTTCTGCGGCAGCGCCCTTACATGTTGGTAGTTTTTGCGCAGACATTTTTGACCCATCAAATTTTTGCCATCTCTGTAGGCTGGGAAAAATCGCAGACAATGTGCTGGCAAGTCGTAGCGCGACACTTGTGGCGGCAGGGGTCTGGGCTCCGGATGAACTGGTGCCGGGTCAACAACAGTTCGGGTGCGACGGCGGTCCTTGTTGATTGCAACGCCTATAATTCCCAACACGGCCAGGCCAGCAAGAATTTTGGCGACATCGTCCTCAGCGCGGGCTGGGACGGCAGAGAACCCGGTGATCGCGATAGAGGTGGCAAGGACAAAGGCAATGAACTTGCGGTGCAGGTTGGGGCGGTTGAAGGACTGCATGGGAGAACCTTTCCAGTTGGGTGTCATGATCGGCACATGGCCGGTATGCCTCACCCTGGCTTTCCCGCTGTCGGACAGGCAATATCAGCGCTCTGTTATCGAATATCAGCTGCTTCAATCGCTTGTGGTTATTGAATATCACTGCGTCTTTGCCCAAAGTGAGCCCATGAAACATCTTCTTTTGAAACCCGCTTTGATTGCTGCTTTACTGGCGTTGGCTACGCCTGTGATGGCGGCGGACTGTTATGCCGACTACAAGGCCAAACAGGATAGCCCGTTGCGGCTGCATTATGGTGTGATCCAACTGTCCGGCGCCTGTCAAAAAGGCGCCGCCAAGGCCGAGATCGGCAATCGCATCGCGCCGCAGGGCTGGACGCTGCTGAACGTAATTTCGGTCTTCGGTCCCGAGGGACTGCAACAAAGGAAGCCTAATGCCGGATCCTACTATCTCCGTTTCTGAAGCCCGCAGCGCCGGCGGTCGGGTTATCACATTCGGAGTTATTGCCATCGTCGGCCTGCTGATTGCGGCGGGCACATTGCTATTGCTGACCCTGCCCGATGCCAACGCGTTTAACGCGCGGGTCGAGCAGCTGTTTGTGGAAAATGATCTGACCACGCAGGCCGAAATCAAACTGCTCGAGATTCTGGCCCAATCCGGCACCTCGTTTGCCGATACCCTAAGCAGCTATCGCATGGTGATCTTTGTTTTACTGGTATTTGCCACCGCAATGATGGTGGCGGCGCTGGTCGTGTTGTCGATGTTGGTGCTGTTGAACCGGCGCATGGCGCAGATTGAGCGGGCGGGCATTCAGGTCACCGAACTGCTGATCAGCCGTGAGGAAAACACGGTTTACCTGAATAATATGGGCTTTCGCCTGACACCGGCCGCGATAGAGACGCTGTCTGTTCTGGCCGAAGCCAGGCTGGACGGTGATGTCATGTCCGGGGCCGAGATCGAGGGGGTGATTTCTGGTCGCGATGCCACCGAGTGTGAAGAGGCCGCCGGGGCCACGCGTATCAAACGGTTGCGTGACACCCTGGGCAACCAGATGATCAGTGAATTGCTGGTTAAAAACATTGCCAGACGGGGCTATGTTTTGGCGATCAGCAAAGATGTGATCCGGATGATTTGATGCGCTTGGGTCTCTCAAGCGTTTCGTTGCTGGAAGAGGTTGTATTTGAGTATTTAGGAAAAAGATGAAGGCATAGAGACGATGGCGGTCACATCGTTTCAATATCGGGTGTCGGCTCTGGAAATCGAGGCTGGACACCCCACATAGTCACTGCAAAGAGCGGATAAGAGGGCCCGGCCAATGAATGTACATGTAAAGCCGGAACAGAATGGGTATTCCATTCTGATCGAGCAACTTAAGGGGACCGTGACTCTGCATCACAATGGCGTTTTGCTGGCGCAAAGTGACCAGGCCAAGGTGATGTATGAAACCCGCCTGACGCCGACCCTTTATTTTCCGCCACAGGATGTGGTTGCTGACCTGTCCAAGCGGACCGAGCTGCAAACATTCTGCCCGTTCAAAGGAACGGCGATTTACCGCGATCTGATTTTGCCGGAAACATCGGTTAGGAATGCGACCTGGGCCTATGAAGAAGCCCAACACGAGGCCTCGGCCATCAAGGGTCATATTGGCTTTATGCCCAATGCCTTTACCGATGTGGACCTTGGTGACAACGAGATCCTGACAAGCAATGATGGCAATATTTCCGGGCCGGTGATTGACTGGCTGCTGCGCGAGGCAGCCTATCTGCCAACACCAGAAGAGTTTACTGCGGCATTGGCCGTCAAGCTGCGGGAACAGGGTGTGTTCCTGTCGCGCATGGCAGTGATGGTCTGGTCCCTACATCCGATGATTGCGGGTAAGAATTTTGTCTGGAAGAAAGACAGTGGCGAGGTCACTACTTTTGCGCCGTCCTATGAGATCCACGATCATCCGGCCTATCAAAACAGCCCGCTGCGGCATGTCTCAAATGGCATGGGGGGTGTTCGGCACCGGCTGAGCGGCGACCACCCCACCGACGCATTCCCAATACTTGAGGATCTGAAAAAAGAGGGCGCGACGGACTATGTTGCAATGCCACTGCGGTTTTCAGACGGCAGCATCAATGTGATGACCCTGACCAGCGATCACCCTACCGGCTTTTCCACCGCTAATTTGGGGCTGATATTCGAATGCTCGGCGGTGATTGGGCGCTACTACGAAGTCTTTATGCAGCGCGAAAATGCCCAGTCGCTTTTGGAGACCTATGTCGGCAAACGATCAGGAGCCCGGGTGCTGGGGGGGGAGATCCACCGGGGGGACGGCGATGATATTGATGCGGCCATCATGTTCTGTGACCTGCGTGGATCAACCCGTCTAGAAGAAGAATTGGGGCGTGCGGCTTATATCAAGGTGTTGAACCAGTTTTTCGAGACCACCTCGACAATTGTTCACGACAATGGTGGCGAAGTGTTGAAATTCATTGGCGATGCGGTGCTTGCTGTGTTTCCTGCTGATAGCGATCCAAAAGCCGCCCGTGCACAGGCATTGAATTCAGCCCGTACCATCGTTGCCCGGTTGGAAGAAATCGCCCAGGAAGAGGACGGCCATCGCTGTGAATGTGCGATTGGTATCGCCTATGGCGGTGTCACCTATGGCAATGTGGGATCGCGGGAACGATTAGATTTTACAGTGATTGGCCAGGCAGCAAATATCGCAGCGCGCTTGGGGGACTATGGCAAGTCACGTGGGCACCCCATTGTGGTCAGTCAGGACATTCTTGCGTCGCAATCGCAGGCTTTGCCTTTGGGCGCCGTGAGCTTGCATAATGTGTCAAAGCCCGTCGAGAGCTTTGCCGTCTCGGTACGGTGAAAAGGAAGGGATCGGCCGATTGGCGGTGGTTAAATAGGGCCATCTGACCTGGCCTGGGTAGTGCGGTTGCCGCGTGTTTAGACACGGCAACCAAATATATCCTGAAACCCTAGGGATCAGAACAACATAACTTCGCCGACGTCTTCTTTGACGGGGCTGGTCTTGCTGCTGCGCGTTCCTGTTCGCCAAGACGGCGGTCATTTTCAACCCGCGTTTGCTGGGCATTGCCAGTGACCGGGTGAAACCGGACGCGCCGCGCAGAGGTGCCACCGACGCTGGAAGACACACAAGAAATCCCTTCATCCCGCAGAAAACGCTGCACAAAATCGGCATTAGAGACCGATGTCAGACAGGTTGGCGGACATTTTAGCGCCCCCAAAATCTTGACCCGCAGCATGCTTCGCGTGGCACCCTTTTGAGCACCCGTTGATCAGCAATTCCATCGCGTGAACACCATAGCGCGCATTTTTGCTATCCTGGGCGCTGGTGCTGGGCAGCAGGAAATGGTTCATGCCGCCAATGCCGCTTTCTGCGTCATACAAGCAGGCAGAGATGCAGGATCCCAGAACTGTGGTGAACATCACCGATGGATCCTTGGTTACACGATATTCACCTTGCAGGACTGTGATCGAGGACGTGTTTGTAAATACAGAGCTCAAAGCGACTTCCTTACCATTTTTGTTATCAAGCTTTGCAAGCTTGAAGAAGAGTTCCGGCCATCCGTGCCAGTGACACTTGTTTTTGGGCCGCGCCGTTTTGCCAGGCTACGCGCGGCATGCCATAGACAACCGAGCTTTGCTCATCCTGAGCAAAAGTGGTTGCCCCGGCCTTGCGTAACTCTAGCAGACCCTTGGCTCCATCTTGGCCCATACCAGTTAAAATTGTCGCAACGACGTTCTTGGCAAAGGGCACTGCCGAGCTAAAAAGTGCGTCCACTGATGGTGTGTGACCAGAGATTGCGGGGCCTTCTTTCAGACGGGTGCGATGTGGTGTACGTGGCGTTAGGCCCAGGTGTTTTGTTTGACCAGCGGCGATATGCACGGTGCCAGGTGCCAGCTGGATACTATCCTCGGCGCCGACCACCTTTGCGGCACAAATCCGGTTTAGCAGGGTCACAAGGCCCGCTCCGAAATTTTTACCGGTGTGTTGAACAATGACCGTCGGCGGACAATCGGCTGGAAAGCCGACTAACAGGCTGCGCAGGGCCTCTACTCCGCCAGTGGAAGATCCGATCAGGATAACCTTGTCGGTCGAATTGGCAGTGGCAGAGGTTTTGCCGTTTGATGCAGGGCGATTGGTGGTCTCATTGCGCCGCGGCGCCTTTACCATCATGTCGAAATACTGCACGAACTGAACTGGATGGTCGGATTTGCTCAACTCAAAAATACCTGCACCGCGGTCCAGCAGCGGGTTTGACTTACGGGCGGGTGCGGCTGAGTGGCTGTCCATCACCGACACCCAACGGGTGTCCAGCGCTGAGAACATCGCCATCATCATTTCAAATTCGGGTAATTTGGTGAAGCCATCTTCGACGAAAGCAAAGGTTGGCTGTACCGACTCGGCCTGATTGTAGGCCGTCATCAGGTTATTGGCCAAAAGAACCTTGATGCCGGAATAGGCGGATTCCATGTGGCTTTGCAATGACCGGGCAAATCCGCGGTCCAAAGTGATGATCAATACGCTTAAAGAAGACAATGATTTACCCATTCATTTTGCGTGGTTGCAAGATAACCAGTTTCAAGAAGTCAGAGCCGGTTTTTGACCTGAGAGATCCCCCAGATTGTCAAACCGGCTCTGATTGGAGTTAAAATTCCTGCCAGACGTCAGCCGAGCTGTGAGAGTCGTTCGCGGCAATGGCTTTTGGCATTACCTCGGGCTCGGTGTCCCAGTCTGACCCATGCGCTGAGGGGGCCTCGAATTCGACCACCTTGGCGGTTTTAGGTTGATGGCCGCCACCGATATTAAAGTGCGCCACCAGTTGAGACAGTTTGGTTGCGTCGGTGTTGAGCAGATGGCTGGCCGCAGTGGATTCTTCCACCATGGCAGCGTTCTGCTGTGTCACCTGATCCAACTGTGTCATGCCGATGTTGATTTCACCCAGACCGGTGGATTGCTCGGCCGATCCAACTGCCATTTCCGACACCAGTTGCGAGATATGATCGACTCGGGTGACGATACTGTTCAGGGCTTCGCCAGCCTTGCCAACCAGATCAACGCCCTGTTCGACTTGTTTCGCACTATCGCTGATCAGCGATTTGATCTCCATCGCCGCATCCGAGGAACGCTGCGCCAGGGCGCGCACCTCCGAGGCAACCACCGCGAACCCGCGACCAGCCTCACCTGCGCGGGCCGCCTCGACCCCGGCGTTCAACGCCAGCAAGTTGGTCTGGAATGCGATGTCATCGATCACCCCGATGATCTGGCTGATGTGGTTGGCCGAGTTCTCGATCTCGGTCATCGCGGACACCGCGTGCTGCACGACTTTGTCGCTTTCTTGCGCTTCGGCCTTGGCCTCGCCCATGATCGATTCGACGCGGATCGCCCCTTCAGCCGCCGATTTAACGCTGGCAGTCATTTCGTCCAGTGCTGCTGCGGTCTGCTCCAGCGTTGCCGCCTGGCTTTCCGTACGGTTTGACAGATCATCCGAGGCCTGAGTGATTTCAGTTGCACCTGAGCGAATGCTGTCGGCCGAACTGATCACCTCGGTGATGGTCGAGCTGAGCGTGTCCAGAGTGCGATTGAAGTCGCTGCGCAACTGTTCGTTTTCAGCAGGGAAGGGTTCAACCAACGGCTTCGAGAAATCGCCATTGGCCATGTCGACCAAGCCAGCAGTCAACTGAAGAACCACTTTTCTTGCTCGCGTTGCTGCTCAGCACGGTCTTCTTCCGCACCGCGGGCGCGTTTCAGATCTTCTGTCAGGCTGACCAGAGTTTTACCAATCTGGCCCAACTCATCGCCACGATTTGCCGAAGAAATATCATTGTCCAGATTGCCTGCCGCGACACCATCCATGTCTTCGCAGATTTTAGCAATTGGGCGGGTAATACTACGGGCAAACAGCCATCCAAACAGCGACATGAGGGACAGACAGACCACTGAAACCATCAGTAGTGTGTTCCGTTCAGCAATAACTGGTGCCATGACTTCTGACCAGTCTTGCTCTGCCACCAGTGCCCAGTGCCCATTGTAAAGCTCAATGTAGTCCATATACGAAATGACGTGCTGTCCGTTCAGGCCAGTGGCATCATGAAAGAATTCAGAAGTCTCGCTCAGAGCAGCCTCGATCTGTACGCTGGGCTGCATCGTATCCAGAACCTGAAACCCACCGTCAAACCGCGACGTTGTTCGGGCGCGCATGTCTTCCCCGACCAGGTAGATCTGAACACTTTCACCCAGACCGTCCGTGCTATTTGTGATGTTGGTCAACAATTGCACAGGAAGCTGGAACGCCAGAACACCGACAGTTTCACCGGCGTCGTTCACCACGGGTGAAGACACAAATGCGGCGGCATCGCCATTACTGGGCGCGTATCCCTCAAGATCAGCGAAATGAACTTCACCCGGCGTTCCATTCTTGGAGTTTCGGAATGTGACGCCCAACCCAGAATCCTTGTAAGGACCGGTCAGCAGGTTGGTGCCAAAATCGGCTTCTTTGAACACAGAGTAGATAATGTCCCCAGCCATGTTGATCAGGAAGACATCGTAATAGCCCTTGGTTTCCATCACCGTCCGAAACGCCGAGTGAAAATTGCCATGGTGCATGTTGTACGACGAATCCTCGGTGGCCCGGTCAAGCAGATGTTTCTGGCCCAGTGCGTTTGGGTTGTCTGTGACATAGGCTTGGCGCAGGGTGCGACCCGGATCACCATCCATACCATTCCAGCTTGTTGTGAACCGTTCAATGGCCTCTGCCGTGGACGGCATATCCGCTACGGACAGCAGGTCGGCGTCTACGCCAGCGAAAAAGGACTTCAGTGCCATTTCCCGTGAAGCAACGATGGACTTGAAGTTTTGTTCTGAGCTGGCAATGGTGTTATGTTTGAAGCCGATATTGCTGAGTGTAACGAGAATAACCGCTACAAGAATACCAAAGCCAACAACAAATAACGGTAGCTTGTGAGCCAGTTGGAGTGATCTACGAGTTTTCATTTGGTCCTCCTTAAAGGAAAGCCCTCTAGTTTCGTGAGTGGGTACTAATGCTCTTAATCCTACACCGGTAGTTAATTTGAGCCTTACAGCAGCGTTGTTTTTCATATTTTGAAATTGATAAATCAAATACGTGACGCTAAAAGGCGTCATTTTGCTGCTGAAAAGCCGCAGCAGCACGGCGCAAAATTCCCCCCTATAGTATAAGGTGCATTTTCTGTGTCTGTTTGGAGCCAGCTGGACGAATCCAGAATGCGATCCAAAACTGTTCAAAATTGTCATAAAATAAAGGGCTAATTGAGCATCTAAGTTTGGGGTCTAATTCCCGAAACATCCCGGTCTCAGCAACAAATTATTAAGGCACGCCGCATATGTGTTTGGCATCGAAGTCCAACACGTCGCCTACAACGGGGGTGCGAATCGCTGAATATGACGACCGAAGCACAAACACATCTTTTGGATTTGCCAAATGCATTTTCTGAGCTGACACCACTGATCTCGTTCCTGGATGGGGCCGGATCTCAACCTATCGAGATTGATTGCAGCAAGGTGGCAATGTTGCCCTCCCGCTGCCTGCAATTACTGCTTGGAGCGGAACAACAATGGAGGTCCGAGGGATTAGAATTCTCGGTCACCAATATAACTGAAGGCTGCCGCCGGGCACTGTCCCTCATGGGGGTCGATGCAAACCGATTTGAAGATAAGGAAACAGCATGAAAACCAAAGTTCTGGCGATAGATGATTCCCGCACCATTCGAAATTTGCTTGCAGCCTGCCTGGAAGAGGCAGGGTTTGAGTATCACAGCGCCGTTGACGGTCGCGAAGGGTAGATCTCTATCCTGACGTCGCCCCGGATGTGGTGATCACGGATATCAACATGCCCAACCTGGACGGCTTCGGAGTGATCGAAGAACTGCGTGGGGATGGCATCAACTCTAAGGTCCCAATCCTGGTTCTGACCACCGAAAGCTCTGCTGACTTGAAGGCACGTGCACGGTCCGCTGGTGCCACTGGCTGGATCACCAAACCATTTGATGACGACTCTCTGATCTTTGCGCTCAAGCGTGTTACAGGGGCGGTTGCATAAAATGACTGGTTCGATCTTGGATACATTCTTTGAGGAGTGCGAAGAGCTCCTTGAAGCAATGGATGCGGGCCTGGCTGCCATCGAAGAGGGCGACCAGGACGCTGAGACCGTCAATGCGGTATTTCGAGCTGTGCACTCCATCAAGGGCGGCGCAGGTGCGTTTGGCCTGGACGATTTGGTGGCCTTTGCACATAACTTCGAAACTGTTTTTGACGATGTACGTTCCAATAAGCTGGAACTTGACGAAAAGCTGATCCAGCTTTTGTTCCGGGCCAGTGATCACCTGTCTGATCTCGTGACCTGCGCACGGGATGGCGGCGAGGTCGATCAGGCGCATCACGGTGTGCTGATCTCGGCTCTGGCTGAGTATATTGACGAAGACGAAGAAGAACTGGTCTTTGAACCCATGGGTGTTGGGGCGAGTTTTGAACCGGCGCCCCTTGCCCCGCTTGCGGAGGCTCAGGAAGCCAGTTACGACATTCGCTTTCATCCACTGAAAGAGATGTTTGACACAGGTAATGAACCCTACTTCCTGTTTCAGGCCTTGTCAGATTTGGGGTCTCTTTCGGTCCGGTTGGACGATAGCGAACTTCCTGGTTTTGACGCCATGGAAGAGGGTGAAAGCTATCTGTCCTGGGAACTGACACTGGTGACCAGCGAACCGCGTTCTGCAATCGAAGCTGTATTCGAGTTTGTCGAAGGCCTGTGCGAATTGGCGATTAGTTCCGAAGGGGACGAAGAAGCCGAGGAAGACGCCCTGGCAGCCTTAAACGCGGCCTTTGGCCTTGCTCCGGCCGAGGACGACGTTGCGGTGGCGCTCCCTTTAGAGCAGTACGCCTGAAGTAGACGAAGCTCCTGCCCCGGTTGAGGCAGAGGTTGAAGTCGAGATGGTGTCGGAGCCTGAACCTGAACCGGAACAGGCGGCTGAAAAGCCCACTAAATCCAAGAAGGAATCCGCAAAGTCAAGCGGGCCTAAACCAACCTTGCGGGTAGAGCTTGACCGGGTGGATCGCCTGATCAACGCGGTGGGAGAGTTGATCATCAACCACTCCATGCTCGCTCAGCAAATTGCCAACCTGGATGCCAGTGATACCCGCGATGTCGAGACCGAGCTGGAAGGGTTTAAAACCTGGCGCGCGACATTCAGGAAGGTGTGATGGCGATCCGTGCACAGCCGGTGAAACCGCTGTTCCAACGTATGGCTCGGATTGTCCGCGAGGCCTCGGCCGCGACCGGCAAGACAGCCAAACTGGTCACCATCGGTGAGACCACCGAGGTCGACAAAACAGTGATTGAACGTCTGGCCGATCCGCTGACGCATATCCTGCGCAATGCGGTCGATCACGGTATCGAAAGTCCGGAAGCCCGGGCTGCTGCTGGCAAAGATAAAGTAAGCGAAATCCGTTTGACGGCGGCACATCGGTCGGGCTCGGTTTGTATCGAGGTCAAAGATGACGGCGCTGGATTGAACCGGACAAAGATCCGTCAGATCGCCATTGATAAGGGGCTGATCCCGGAAAATGCCGAGCTGAACGACAGTGAAATCGACAACCTGCTGTTCCTGCCAGGTTTTCCACGGCCAAAGAAATCTCGAACCTGTCGGGTCGCGGTGTCGGCATGGATGTGGTGAAAACGCAGTTGCTGCGCTAGGCGGTCGGGTGAATATCTCCTCTACCCCTGGTGACGGGTCGGTGTTTTCAATCATCCTGCCGCTGACATTGGCGGTCATGGACGGCATGGTTGTATCGGTTGCCGGGCACACCATGGTGGTTCCGATCACTGCTATCGTTGAGACGATGCGCGGCAATGACGACATGATCAACAACCTTGGCGCGGATGGCACGCTGTTGTCCATTCGTGGCAGCTTTGTTCCGATCTGCGATGTTGCCGGAAGTCTTGGACTGCGCTGTAGCTCACATAATGAACCGGCTGGTGTCTACCTCTTGGTGGAAACTGAAAACGGGGATCGCTGCGCCCTCGCCGTCGATGACATCCATGATCAGCGCCAAGTGGTGATCAAAAGTCTGGATGGCGTCTGTGGCAATGTACCTGGCGTTTCTGCCGCAACAATTCTTGGAGACGGCAAGATTGCCATGATCCTTGACCCTGAAAGCATCGTAACGGCGTCGTCCTCGGCAGCCGTGTTCGACACCGACCGGAGGATGAACAATGCAATTGCAAGTTGAGTCTAAACATACCGAACAAAGTGAGTTCGTCAGTTTCACAGTCGCGGGTCAGGCCTTTTGTCTGAAAATAACCCAGATCCGTGAAATTCGGCGATGGCAGCCTGTTACGGTTCTGCCACATGCACCTGCAGATGTGCTGGGGTCATGAACCTGCGTGGCGCAGTGATCCCGATTTACGACCTGTCAGCTCGGTTTGGTCTGGAACAGACTGAAGCCAGCGAACGCAATGTCGTGATCGTGGTCTCGGTGAACCAAAACCAGTGGGTTTGCTGGCTGAATCGGTGTCTGAAATCATCTCGATTGATCCTGATGACATTCAGGAGACACCGCAGGTGGACAGTCGCAACACCATGGACTTCATTCAGGGATTATCTCTCAGAATGACGAGATGGTTCGGATCATCAATCTGAATGCTGTGATTTCATCACCGGAGCAGGTGGACCTGTGACCATTGCCAGTTCGATAGACCCTGGGACAGATCAGTTCACCCTGTCAGATCAGGACTTTGAAGCTATCGCCAAGTTTGCCCACAAGAATTTTGGGCTGGCTCTGTCGAGCAACAAGAAACCTCTGGTGTCATCGCGGTTGTCGCGGCGGCTCAACAAGATGAAGGTGCAGAACTTCAACAAATACCTGGCCAGCTTGGATGCGCCCGGTGGTGAAGGAGAGCGCAGCGAATTGCTGTCGCTGTTGACTACAAATGTGACGCAGTTTTTCGGGAACCGCATCATTTTGCAACGCTGCGCAATGACGTTCTGCCGCCGCTGATCGAAAAGGCACGCAGTGGTGCGCGGGTACGGCTGTGGTCTGCGGGCTGCTCGAATGGGCAGGAACCCTATACGATTGCCATGGTGCTCAATAAGCTCTGCCCCGAGGCAGG
The DNA here is from genome assembly GCF_004006175.1 of Parasedimentitalea marina. Taxonomy (GTDB): domain Bacteria; phylum Pseudomonadota; class Alphaproteobacteria; order Rhodobacterales; family Rhodobacteraceae; genus Parasedimentitalea; species Parasedimentitalea marina. Next base: position 25,698 of record NZ_CP033223.1, on the reverse strand, counting down.
CCGGTTGGACATCAAGATCCTTGGCACAGATATCGATCCGGTGGTTGTTCGCACGGCTCAGGCAGCACAATATCCCGCTGATGAACTGGCGCAGATCCCGGCCGAGTACCGGGTCAAGGGCGACAATGGTGCGGAAAACACAATGCCGGACGTGATCCGTTCGATGGTCAGCTTTGGTGTTTTGAACCTGATCGAGCCGTTTCCGTTTCGCGGTAAGTTCGATGCCATTTTCTGCCGCAATGTAGCGATCTATTTTGACACTCCAACCCAGCAACATGTCTGGAGCGCGTTTCAAAAATCGCTGAACCCGAATGGATATCTGTTCATTGGCCACTCGGAACGCATGTCCGGTCCTGCTGCCACGCACTTAACAACTGCGGGGATTACAACCTACATCAACTCTTCTGCTGGCGCTTCTACCTGATTGACCGCCACAGAAGACACTACAAGGAACTAAAAATGAGCCTCAAAGACTCTCTGCGCGTTATGGTTGTTGATGACATGTCCACTAGTCGTGGAATTCTGACCCAGACATTGGATGAACTGGGCATCAAGAATTATATGGTTGAAAACAACGGCCAATCAGCCTTTCAAAAGATCGCGTCCAATCCGGTGCACCTGGTGCTTTCGGACTATAACATGCCAGGCATGGATGGATTGGGTCTGCTTAAATGTCTGCGCGAAAACCGCGCGACACAGCGGACGGGTTTTATTCTGGTGACAGGTAAGCCGACTCCAGAAGTGGTCGAAGTTGGGCGTCGTCTGGCGATGAACAACATCATTCGCAAACCGTTCACCGTGGCAACTATGAAGCAGGCGATCGAACAAGTGGTGGGACGCCTGTAAAATGAGCCTGTCCTCCAGTCATTTCATAGATATGTGCGCTGTGTCGGCACGTGAAATGCGCCAGTTGCAGGACAAAATTCTGGAGCTTGAGAATATCGTTTTCACGATACTTGACAGTGGTAAAAAACCGTCGAGCGACGATATTAAGAAGCTGCAGGATTTTGACCTGATCGCGCAGACACTGGGTGGGATTTCCGGCTTTTTTGAACAGCTTAATCGTCAAGTCGAAGATGATGGCAAGGCAAATCTGACCCAAGCGACTGAGACAATTACGCTTGAGAAACTGCGTCAGCGGCTGACCCATACCGGCGAGATGATCGAACCCAAGGCTTCGGCTGGCACGTTCGAAGCTTTCTAGCTTGTCTGCCTCAGCATCTTGCTAGCGCAAAACGGATCTGGTTCGGTCCACTCACTCAAGGTAATACCCTCTTAGCGCCGCCCCACTGGGTGGCGCTTTTTACATGTTGTCACCAGCCGTGCATATTTTTTACTTTCATTGCAAATTCCGCGAGCTAGACTGGATGCCAGTTGAAATTGTGTGTGTTGGGGCCTCGAAATGTTTTTTGTTTCTCGGATGTTTTGCGTTTTGGTTTTGTCTCTCGCCCCGGCTCTTGGTCAAGCTGACAGCCGCCGGATCGCGCTGGTTATGGGCATGTCCGAGTATCAAACCCTGCCTTCGCTGGATAACACCGGAAACGACGCCGTGGCCATGGCTGCAACACTTGAAAGAATTGGCTTTGATGTCACCCTTTCCGTTGACGCCGGTGTGGCGGAAATTGAACAGCTACTTGAAGATTTTTCCTTCCGCTCCGAGGTGGCCGACTTAGCGCTGATTTATTTCGCGGGTCACGGGATTGAAGTTCAGGGCGAGAATTTTCTGATCCCGGTGGATGCTGCTGTGAACAGCAACCTGGATGTGCAGCGGCAGTCGATGTCTTTGAAACGCTTGCTCTCGGCGGTGGATCGGGCCCGCAAGATGCGCATCGTTATATTGGACAGCTGCCGCAACAATCCGCTGGGAGATGCCATCGCATTGAGCAATGGCACCGTCGAAACCGCTGCTACGGAAAGCACCCGCGGCAGTGGCGGCGGCATGGCGGCGGCTGATCCTGACCGTGGGACCCTGGTGGCTTTTGCCGCCCGGGATGGGCAGGTCGCGCTGGATGGAAACGGCGACAATAGCCCCTATGCTATTGCCTTGATGGAGAAAATGGCTCAGCCAGGGCTTGAGATCAGCCTGATGTTCCGGCAAGTTCGCGACAGTGTACTAAACCAAACCGGCAACTTGCAGGAACCGCATACCTATGGGTCGCTAACGGGGGTGCCCTTCTATCTGGCCGGGGCGGCTGACGGCGAAGTCGACGTTGCCTCAGTTGAACCCATTGACGCCTGGGCCTCGCTGCGATCCGACCAAGAAGAGCAATTATTGGCGCTGGCCGATCAGGGGGATACCCGGTCCATGCTGGGGCTCGCCTATATCCGATTAAACCCGAACGAAGGCCGGTTTGACCCCAAGGCTGCCGTTGCGTTCCTGCAAACGGCAGCGGATGCGGGCTCTCCTGAGGCACAGTTTGAACTGGCGAAACTCTACGAACGGGGCACCGGTGTGTCGGTGGACCATGCCAGGGCCTTGACGCTGTATCGCGCCGCTGCAGATCAGGATTTTGCCGACGCAATCAACGATCTGGGATTCCTGCACTATCAGGGCGGACTGGGTCTGCCGGCGGATGCACAAAAGGCGCTGACCTTTTTCGAACGCGCCGCTGATCTGCGCCATCCGCAGGCCCAGTTCAACTTCGCAGCATTGATCGACGATGGCTTGATTGCCAACAAGGGTCCCAGTGACTCAGCGTATTATCTGTATCAGGCTTTGCGCTCGGGCAGTTCCGATGTGTTAAATTTGCTCAGTGATCGCCCCACAATGTTCACCGGGGAAACCCGCCGTGAGCTGCAAGCCATGCTAAAGAAAAATGATTTTTATCAGGGCTCTATCGATGGGGATTTTGGCCCCGGGACCCAACGTGGCATACGACGTGCCTACGGTATTGAAGAATAAGCCCTAGTAGAAAGGCAAGTTGGGAATATGAATATTCTGCGAGTGGGCGTTTTGTCCCTGTTTGCATCAATGGCTTTTTCACCTCAGTCCGCGCAGGCTCAAACGACCGATGACGGCAACGGCAATTATGGTTCCTCGGAGTCATCTAATGGCCGTTCTGGAGACTTTGATCTAGACAGGAAAAATAAAACACGGCTGACCGACCCTGACGACATCGCAGCGCGGCTGACAGATATACGCTTGCACTGTGGACCCGCCGAACTTTATGTGATCGACTGCCTGGCCGAGCGGTTGGAAGCTCTGGAAAGGGATATGATCGGGTTGGCGCGTTATGGTGATGCCCGACGCATTCTACGGGATACCGCAAGCCAACTCAGGCAAATTACTCAGGATAATCTGGATCAGGAACGGCCCAAGGCGCGGCTGGCATCTGCCGATGGTAATTTTCGGTCATCCCGGCCATTGTCCGCCGTATCAGCCGCCCAGAAACGACGCGCCATTTCACAGGCCGTGGCGGTCCTGGCCGAGGCCGAGACCCAGTTGCTACGCTCCGCCGAGGCCTCTGCCGGTCGGGCGGTACAATATCAGCAAATCGCTGCGGCACTGGGATCAAACAAAGTGCTGTTACGCTCGTCCTGACCGGATTATAATTTACCGTCTGCCAGCCATTGATCCAGCTGGCGGCGGCTGATTTCAAAATGCATACTGTCCTCCCGCCGGAACCCAGCACCCCAAACCCAGCCTTCATCGTTGAAAAAATCAGCGATGATAGTCAGGCCCAGTTGGGTTTTACCATCGGTAAAATTGTCAAGCTGACCGTCAATGTTCAGGTCCACAGCCAGCCCATAGCTGTGCGTCGACAATGAATTCTGCGTGCCCCGGATTCGTCGAACGCACAGGGCCCCGGCGGTATTGATGCGACCGTATAAATCCGGATCAGCCGAGCGGATGTTCTCAAAAACCACCTTTAGACTCTCGATTGCAGGCCGCAACATGCTGACGCGGATCGGGCCAACCTGTTCGGTGACCAGCTTTTCCTTTAGCTCGGGGTTGGTCATGGGCTGGCAATTGTCGTTCAGGTCGGGGCGCGGGCGACCCAGTTTTTCAGACAGGTAAGATCCACCTGCCACCCGCAGCCCATGGTTCACATTCAGCCGGTCCGCAATCAGCACCACCTGCGCATAATCCAAATCAGCACCCGGGGTCTGGTCCCAAATCGCCATCTCAGCGGCGGCGTCATCGGTCACCGGAGCCGTTGCGCCGGCAATTGGCAACCGGGCCACCTCGCTTTTAAGCTCCGTCAACCGCAGCTGCAGGTCCTCGATTTGTTGACGCAGCATTTCAATTTCGATCCGTGCCGAAGAATCCACCGCGGCCCCTTCAAACCCTTCGTCGGACAGGGCCCATTTCAGGGAAAACCAGATGACTGGCAACAGCATCAGGGCAACGGCTAAGATTATGGCTGGCAATACGCGCATGGGTCCCTCTTACTTATCAATTCTAATTCAACCAGTTCTGGACGGTGAGTAAAGCGTTTCGTGAGAATTCAGTGGAATTCATTTTCTTTGGAAAATTTCTGCATCACGTCAAAACCATTGGCAGGGTCATGGCAGTGGTATAGGCTGATATGGTAACTGGTCTTATTAATGGGGGGCATATGTAATGGTCCGTCTCAATGTTTTATTTGTTAGTCTTCTCATCGCTGGGCTTGGGGCTGCGCCGCTAGCATTTGCGCAAACCACGGATGAGATGTCAGTAGAAGAACTTACCGCCGCTTTTAAAAAGCAAAAAACCCGCGGATTGGTTATTGTGCCAAACGCTGGCGCGGATGCGGCCACCGATGCAACGGCACAGGAAACAGCTACTGTCGCAGCCGTTGCCGCTGAAGAATATGAACCGGTTGAACGCCAATCTCAGATCAACGTCCAGATCTCATTTGACTTTGATAGTGCCGCTCTGCGGGCCGACCAGCAACCAAAGCTGGTCAATATGTGCCAGTCGATGCAATTGCTTGACGGGACCGTGTTTCAGATCATTGGCCATACCGACAGCTCTGGTTCTGCAAGTTACAATCAACGCCTGTCGTTGCTGCGTGCGCAAGAAGTCCGCCGTCATATGATTTCGACCTGTGGTATCGATGAGAACATGCTCAAGGCAATTGGAATGGGTGAGACTGCTCCATTTGATGGGGGCGATACACGCGCTGATATCAATCGGCGGGTTGAATTCCAGGCTCTTGGCTAAGCATTTGCGCGCGGTATATGTCGCTGCACTCACGCCGTGGAGGGCGCTATGATGGATTCGCGCCCGGGCGATATGTTTCAGCCTGGTGATTTGTTGAACAACACCTATCGCATCGAAATGCTGTTGGGTCGCGGCGGCACATCCGACGTTTACAAGGCCCGCTCGGAAATTTCGGGCAACCTTGTGGCGCTGAAAGTCCTAAAACAAGAACTGGCCGGCAACGAAGACTTCACCGTGCTGATGGCCCGCGAGGAAAATATCCGCGAGATCCGCCATGATGCGGTGGTGCGCTATTCGGAAAATCACCGGACACCAGAGGGTCAAATCTATCTGCTGATGGATTTCATCGACGGTCCGGGGATGGACAAAAAGTTGAAGCAAGGCCCAATGTCAGCTGACGATCTGCTGATTGTCGGGCGGCGCGTCGCCGAGGGACTGCAGGCGGCCCATGCCAGGAACATTGTCCATCGTGACCTCAGCCCTGACAATATTATCCTGCGTGACGGCGATCCCGCGCAGGCGGTTATCATTGATTTTGGCATCGCCAAAGACACCAATCCCGGTGCCCAAACGATCGTCGGCAATGAATTTGCTTAAGCAAATACTCTTATGCCGCACCAGAGCAGTTGAGCGGCGATACCGATGCCCGCGCCGATATATATTCCTTGGGCGCGTTGCTCCTGGCCAATTTCCGTGGCGCGCCGCCCAATCTGGGTGCGAACCCGATGGAAGTGGTGGAAAACAAACAGAAACCATTGGATACATCCGGCGTGCCCCAGCCTTTGAAAGGGCTGATTGATCGCATGTGTGATCCGGATAAGGACAAACGGCTTGGCGATGCTGGTCTGGTTCTGGCCTATATTGATGATCCCAAATCGCAGACAAAGCCGACAGCCGTGACTGACGCGGCGCCAGCTGAAGCGCCGAACGATGAAGCCACCGTGATTGCGTTGTCGGTGAAACCATCGGCGCCCAAAGCCCCTGCTCCACAGAAATCCAGTTCAGGCCGCGGTCCGCTATTGGCGATTGGCCTTAGTGTTGCCTTGGCAGCCGTTGGGGTTGGTGGATACGTATCAGGTCTGTTTGATAGTTTTCTGCCGGCTGCTTATCCTGTGGCCGATCCCTTTACGCTGATTGTTGAAAAACTCCCACAAGGCCAGGCTCAGGCGGTTGGTTTCATGCCATCGGAATCTTCACGCGACGCATTGGCCGCATTAGTGATCGATGCGGATCTGACATTGGCCTCGGGCGAGATTGCCAGCAGCTGGGGCGAGGATATATTGGCCAGCTTACAGCCTTTGGAACCGCTGAGTGAATGGCGGCTTGTCGTCTCGAACAACAAGGCCAAACTGACCGGAACCACCGAAGACGCCGAGATCTTTGCCCAGATCAATGCGGTGTTTGGGTCGGGACTGCCGGGGGCATTGGACGGTAATGTCGATATCTCCTTTGTCCCTGCGATCCTGCGCACGGCCGATGTCCGCGAAATTCTGCAAGCCAAAAGCGATTGTGGGCCGCTCACCGCGCCGCAAGCCGGATCTGTCGGCGGCTATGGTCCCGAAGATGCGATCACCGTGACCGGCCGGGTCGCCGAAACGGCCACGCGTATCGGCCTGTTTGACGAATTGCGCGCCATTGCCGGTGACCGCAAGGTGGTGCTGGATCTGGACGTTCTGAACCCCAGCCTGTGCCTGATCGAACAACACCTGCCCCGCGCCCCGTCTGGCGCAACTACGGTGGCTTTCACCGTTGGCGACCGCAACGAACCAAACCCGTCGGGGCGTTTCTTTGTGGGCGAAAATCCGGTGATTGACGTGGTGGTGCCTGCGGATATGACCGCAGGGTTTTTGACGGTTTCAATCCTCGACGTCTCGGGCAATGTCTTTCATCTGCTGCCCAATATCTCGCGGCCGGACAATTCGGTTGCCACTCTGCGCGATGGGAGCAGCGGCGAGGTCCGGGTAAGGGTGGCCTTTGATTTGGACGCCGCCTCAGAGGATGGCGGCATTGCCTTTCGTGTTGATGACAGTTCCCTGGGCAAAAGCAAAATTCTGGTGTTGCACTCCTCTGCACCGCTGTTCGAAGGAATGCGTCCAACTTCGGAAAGCGCGGTTGGGTTCGCAGAAGCGCTGCAAACCAGCTTTGAGGTAGATGCGGGGCGGATTCTGTCGCTAGACAGTAGAATCCTGACCACAGCCCAGCCGTAATCCGGATTTTTCAGGGCTCAAGGGATTATTGCACGTCGACTACGATTACCGAAATATTGTCCGCACCGCCCCCCGCCAGGGCCACCTGCACCAGCCGTTCAACCACCGTTTCAATTGGCGTGCTGCTCAGGATGTCCTGCAACATGGCAAAGGTGGCATATTTGGTCAGCCCGTCCGAACAGACCAGAAACCGATCGCCAGCCAGGGCCTCGCCGCGCACCTTGTCCAGCTCCAGAACGTCGCCAACGCCGACAGCACGGGTGATCGCATTGGACTGCGGGTGCTGTTCGGCCTCGTCCCAGGACATCTTACCGGCCAAGACATATTCTGCGACCGATGAATGGTCGGTGGTCAGCATTTCAATCAATCCATTTCGCAGCCGGTAAATGCGACTGTCGCCAGCCCATAAGCCGACAAAATGCCCATTGGCCATCATCAGCGCCACAACAGTTGCCCCGATGACACTGGCCCCCAGCGCATCGGCTTCGGCCCGGATCACTTGATGCGCACTGGTGATGGCGTCGCGCAATGCATGCATGCGCGCTGTCGGATCAATCCCTGTGGGATCATGGCGACACTATCAGCGACAGCGCGACTGGCGAAATCCCCGGCCTGATGCCCGCCCATTCCATCTGCGACCAACCAGATATCCTGATCCGGCAGGGAAAGAATTGTGTCCTCGTTCACCTTGCGCTTTAGCCCGACATGGGTTTGCGCCGTGTAGCGATAGTTGTGAAACTCACTCATAATGGTCGCGCCTCGCTCCAGATTGGGGCCGCTAGATCGAATAGTCCCAGGGCTGCCTTGCCGGTGGGTAATCCCTGACACACCATCAGCCGGGGGGCCCCGTCCAAAATGGCCGTCCACAGGCTGGCTCCGCTTATGCGCTGATCCAACAGATCGCCAGCCAGCAAATTGGGCAATGCAGCAGGTGTGCTGGCTCCCGTCATCAACAGACATCCCTCGGCGCCGCGTATCGGTGAATGCGCCCGCTGCACCGGCACAGTGCAGGCGGTCAGATCCTGTGACAGTTTTTCACGTGTCATGTCATCCTCCAGCGCAGCCAGCGCCACATCCTCCAGCTGTTCAAAAAGTTTGGCTTCCGAGAGATGATCCAGTGAGGCCGGCCCCGGGGTTGGCAGCGAGGCCATCAGCGTCAGCGGAAACCGTCGCCCGACCCGGTCAACGGATGGCATCAGCACGCCCATCACCTTTTGCGGGCCCGCCAGCCCGGCCGACAGGGTAAACCGCCAAATCGGGGCGGTCATGTAATAGCCATCCCAATAAGGACCATGCGCGCCCTGCCCGGTCAGCAGCAGGCCCTGCAGCCACGCATCCCAGACCCGGGTAAATCCTGTCGGCGGCGACAGTCGAAAGAAGTCGCCAACCGAAGGAATTTTGCCAAATGCGCCAAACCCCATCGCGATCACATCGACTTTGGACAGCTGAACTTTGCCATGGCCGGCAGGGCAAAGGGGTTGATCACAGATCCGGACTGCAATTCAAACAGCGCCAGCCGGCCACCAACGCGAAAATTGACGCGGCGGCGGTCGGACACATTGGTGCGCCGCACCTCGGCCGAGTCGAGCAACCGGAACCAGGCCCAGGGCCCATCCCGTGACGTGGTGTTTTCATTGTCGCGTTTCTTGGGCGACAGGGTGATCCGTGCCAGCCCCACCTGTCCGGGCCAGGTCACTGCAACGGGGCTGGGTGGTCCTGACCGATGACCATAGGCCACCTGTACACCGTCAATTTCCAGCAGCACCTCTTTGGCCTTGGGGTCCAGGGCCTTGGGTGTGATCTGGAACTGCACAGCGGGTGTCGGCCCGGCCGCAAAGAAGGCATCGCGGATTTCAGCCGCATATTGCATCTGCACCAGAACCGCCGGGCTGATCCCCAAATCCACGTCATTGACCCGTTTCCAGGTCCAGGGCCGACTGCGGGTGTCGACATATTTTGCAAGGTTTTCGTTGAAGAACCCGTCAATCAGGCCTCCCGGTGAAAACAGCTTGGCAAAATCCGCCATCGCCACATCTGCCCGCGCCCGCCGGTTGAACGGATAGCGATTGTCCAGCGCCTGCGTACAGAACGGCAACACCGAGGCCTGCCAACGCGCGTTGATCGACGCCCGCGTGCCCTCGGATGTGATCCCGGACGACCCGGTCGAGATTTGCGAGGCCCATCGCTGGACCGGCCCATCGGCACGGGACGCGGACTGCTGGAACTGCAACAACGCCTCGCCACCGGTGGCCACCCCACTGAACGACATCTTGTTCAGCTCTTGATAGACCAGTTGCAGCGACACCATCAGATCATCCAGTTGCGAGGGCTGGCCTTCGGGGCGCAGGACCAGATTATGCAACCACTGGAACCGCTCTTGCACATATGATCCGGGCGGCTTGGGCGGCACGCCGCTGCCATCTGCCGAGGACTGGACCAGCGCCTCCAGCAGAATCTGCCCCTGGATCGACAGGTTCGACCGCGCCTCGATTGCCGCCACCTGCGACGCGCCACCGGTCAAGGCCGAGGTATCCACAGCACTGCGATCCACTGCCAATTGGGTTTCCCGCGACACTTCGGTCAGAATATTCACAATCGGCGAGGTAGGCCCAGACAACACATTGGTGACTTCGACTGCATGGCTCAGAGATTCCAGCGGGATGATGTCGACATCGCCCAATAGGGTATCATAACGCGTGATAAAATCGTTGTAATACAGATCCAGCACATCGCGACTTAACGCCAGCAGCGCCGCGTTGTTCTGATCGTCCTGGCTACGCTGACCCAGCACCCAGGCCTCGCGCTGGACCCGTTCTGCAACGCTGACCGCTTCGGGCAGGAACACATTGTGGAACCCGTCATAGGTATAGATCCCTTCGATCCCGTCGTTCAGCTGCTTGCCCGAACTGCGCACCAGCACTCGTTTCACCGACGGACCACCAATATCAGTCAGGCGCCATTTCGGCAGGCTGGATGCGGTGTTGGAATTGACAATCCCGTTGTAAACCCGCTGTGCCAGCGGCAGTTCCGACAGGATATTTTGCACCTGCTCAACCATTGGGCCGTTCAATGACACCTCAGCCATCGGCTGTGACAGCAGCGCGGTCAGATGATCCATCAGGTCGCTGCGCAGCTGGGCCCGGGCAATTCCCGGATAGGCCACCAGCTCCCAGTCAAGCCGCAACCATTCCTTGATCAGGTCCTGGTTCATCGGCCCCTGCAGGCCCAGCATCAGATAGATTTTCAGCGCCTCGTACAACAGGTCCGGGTTGTTGATATTGCCAGAGATCTGCTCTTCCAGCCGCACCAGCAGGCGGGGCAACAAACGTTGGTTCAGCGCCGCGCGATAGGTCTGTGCGGCCTGAGTTCCAATCACCTCGCCCTGATACAGACCATAGGTCATTTCACGTTCAGGTTTAGGGTCCGACAGAACCGGGTTGGCAGGCAGGTCGCGCAGCAGGTTCAGGGCCTCGACCACCGGCACCAGATCCGTGTCGCCCACCGGGCTGGGCGGCAGGGTCGCGGCGGCGGCCTGATAGGCCGAGACCTGTTCCTCGGCCTCTTCGATCAGCTCGGCGTTTTCCAGGAACGAATTCACCCAAAGGCTGCCGGTGATCATTGCAATCAAAACCGTGACCGTAATGGCGCCGCGCCGGGTCCAGCGATATCGCCGCTCGACCTTGTCATCCGCCGAAACAAGCCCGGCCTCGGGGAACATCACGCTTTCAAACAGACGGGTCAGGAAAAAGGACCGGCCCGTCCCCTGCCCGGTGCCAATTGCCTGACGGCCAATGCCGAATGTCTGCGCCATGCCCAGCATCAGCCGGTCAATCGGCGTGCCCTCTTGGGTGCCCGAGGTGAAATAGATCCCGCGCAGCATCTGCCGCTGGTCATAGCGATTGTCCTGAAACACTTCGTTCAGGAAGTCCCGCGCCACACCGCGCACCGAGGCCACCTGAGCTGGGAACCCCGCAACCAAAGCGCGGCGCTGGTGATCTGTCTCGCCTTGCATTTTCTCCAGCAATTGCGCGTTCAACTGGCCCAGCAGCAGGGCAAACTCTTCATCAAAACGCGCGATCGGTGCCTCTTCCTTTTTGCCCTTGGGCAGCGGCAGAGTGAAACCCCAGACCTGTTCACGGTCTTCCTTGCCCAGAGCATCGTGAAATTCGCTAAAGCCGGCAATCAGATCGGCCTTGGTGAACAGCACATAAACCGGGAACCGCACGCCCAGACGGTCGCGCAATTCTGACAGACGCCTGCGCACCGCCTGTGCGTGACCCTTTTGAGTGATCTCATCCTGCTGCGACAGATCCGACAGTGAAATCGCGATGATGGCCCCGTTGATCGGCTGGCGTTTGCGGTATTTTTTCAACAGCCCCAGAAAGCCGACCCAGGCGGCGTTATCCGCCTCGGCATCGCTTTCCTGGGTGGTGTAACGGCCGGCCGTATCAATCAGCACCGCGTCATTGGTGAACCACCAATCACAGTTGCGGGTGCCGCCAACGCCGCCAATTGCCGCCTTGCCCAGCTTATCAGCCAGTGGAAATTGCAGCCCAGAATTGACAATCGCCGTGGTTTTACCAGCCCCCGGAGGACCGATCATCACATACCATGGCAGATCATTCAGGTGGCGCTTGCCATTCTTGGATTTGCGCAGCTCGACCATTGCCTGCTTGAACTTGCCGCGCAGCTCGCCGATCTCTTCGGCCAGGAAATCATCCTCGCTGGTGTCTACCGTTTCGGCCATCTCGTCGGTCATCGCGCGGTCTTTGCGACGCCGGCGCCAGAAAATAAAGATAATCAACAGCAGGAAGAAGACCCAGATTATCGAGATGGTGACAATGCGGGCGGTCATGCTGTCAAAGGGGCGCCATTCCTCGCCACCTATGAAGGGACCAAAGTACCAGACGCAGGCCGACAGGACAGCGGCAAAAATCAGCAGCAGCGAATAGATGGATTTGAATAGCGGTACGATATATCGCCGGATCATGTGTCACTCTCCTGCACCAGCAGTACTTCGATACGGCGGTTGCGCGCGCGCCCCGCTTTGGTGCCGTTATCAGCCAGTGGATCATTGTCGGCGCGACCTTCGGCAGACAGGCGACTTGGGTCATCCAGCACCTCGGCCATTTCCGCCATCACCGATTTGGCCCGTGCCAGCGATAAATGCATATTGGACGGGAACCGCGACGAGCGGATCGGTACGTTGTCCGAGTGCCCAACCACAATCAACGCGCCTTTTTCACCGTTCAGCGCCTTTGCCAACCGGATGATCCGCGATTCAATCTCGGATTTCAGGGTGTCGGATCCGGATCCGAACATACCAGTTCCTGCCACCCGAATGGTCAGCGTATTGCCCTTTTGAAACACCTCGATCAGGCCGTCGGCAATTTCTGGCTCCAAAAAACCCGAGACCTTGGCAACCTGGTCCACAACTTCTATTGGCGTCGGCGTTGGTTCGGGCGGCGGTGCGCGGCGTTCCAACTCGGCCACAGGGCCAGCATCTACAATCGACAACTGGCCAATCACCCGCTCGGTCTGGTTTGACAGGGCCCATGACAGGCCGACGAATTGCATCCCCAGCAACGCGGCTGTCACGGTCAGCGCGATCCACACCAGCCGCCAGGCAGACAGAGCTTTGAACGGTTTCTTCAAACCCTGCCAATGCGGCGCCAGATCCCGTTCAACTGGCCCACGTTGTGCCCGGATGATCCGCGCCAACGCGCCGCGGATCTGCATGTGTTTCTCTGGGCCGCCCTGTTCAATGCGCAGCCGACCTTCAAATCCCAGCGACATGCACATGTATAGGAACTCAAGCATATCGATATTGCTGCCCGGCTCTTTCTCAAGCCGTGCCAGCAGGTCATAAAACCGGTCACCACCAACGGTTTCGCGGTGGAATGTTCCGACCATGGATTGCAATCCCCAACTGGACTGGCCGCCCCAGGGCGTGTTCAGCACCACGTCGTCCAGCGTGGCACACATGGCATAGCGAGCGATTTTGACGGTCTGCGCCGTGATACCGGCCTGCAGGGCGCGGTTTTCAAATCCGCGCACTTCGGCCACCACGCTTTGGCGCAGTTTGTCAGGGTCCATGTGCTGGGCGCGGTTGCGAATGCGGCTGATCAGGGCAAACAATGTCGACGCACAGGCCGTCAGCTGGTTCATCCCCGTCATTGCAACCTGGTTTGCCTTGCCTGCATTTGGTGTCGCAGGGGCAGCAGCCGGCGCCGAGGCCTGCGGCACGCCAAAGGCATCACCACCAGCGCCCGCCGGGGCCGCCTCGGGTTGGGCGGCAGGTTGGAACGGCTCTGGGCTCGCCGGACGGCGACCACCGGGATTGGGTCTGATCACCGTCTTGTCGGTGTCATTTGGTTCCGCAAACGGGTCGTCGTAATCGCCCATGTTCTATTCCCGTCTCAATTGTTGCGAATGGCCCATAGTTCCATCTTCAGCCCGGGAAACTGCCCGGATACATGAACCGCGATCCCACCCGAGGTGGTCATCTTGCCCCAGTATGGGCTGTCACCGTCCATTTCAAAGTATACCACACCGGCGTGATAGGGGATCTGGCGCGGCGCCACTGGTAAGGGCCGCAGAGTGATCCCGGGCAGCGCCGAGTTGACCAACTGGCGGATTTCCTCGACCGGGCCGATCTTGGCCTGACCGGCAAAATGCCGACGCACGTCCTCGGCGGGGATCTCGGCGTTTACCGCCAGCACAAAGCCCGCGTTGCCCAGCAGTTTGCGGTCAGCAATGACGCCAACCGAAATACCGTATTTGCGCGCCTCCAGTTTGATCGCAATCGCCGTCTGTTCCAGAACCGAGCTAAGGTATTGCCGCAGCGTCCGAATGACCGGCGCAAAACAGGCGCTTAGATTGTCATGCGTATAGGGCGGAAATTGCGGCACCTGCTTATCCGCAGCCATAAACACCGACAACTCACCCGCCAGGGCCACACAGGTGGCAAAAAAGGTTTCAGGGTGAAGGTTTTCGATCTGGGCCATGTGGCGAACAACCGGCAACATCCGGTTGACCACCATCAACAGCATGAAATCCGACACCTCAGCGACGCCACGGGCATTGCCGCCTTCGGCCAGCCGCCCTGCCAGCGCCTCCATCCGGTGGGCCAGCAGGCCTTCCAACTCGCGCAGAAAGCCAGACAAAGCCGGGGCTGCCCGCACATCCAGGCACGAGGGAATAAAGGCCTGATCCAGAATGATCTCTTTGTCCGCCCGCACCTCGATGATGCGGGCCACCGGCACAGCCAAGCGGTCGGCCAGATCGTCGACCTCAAGCGCGAATTGCAGGCGCATCTTGCCGACGTCCAGATCCACTGGCTTGCGTTCACTGCTGGTGACATCGCTGACTTCTTGCTTGGAGGGGCGCAAACGGCTGGCCGACATTTCGGCCCCAGACAGGTCCACCTCGGCAGCCCCCTGACGCCGTTGTGGAACCGTCAGATAGACGATGCAATCTTTGACTGTTGTTGGCACCTCCATCGCCGGCGGATGCGGGTCCGCCATCGGCACCCGAAACACGGTGCCGTCATGGGTCAAACCCTCGCAGCCTTTCAGGGCGAATTGGCCAACTTTCAGGGCCTCATGATCAATTTCCAGCCCGTTCACACCCCAGGCATAGGGACGCATGCGGCGCGCCAGCCCGGTGACCAATGCCTCGGTATAGCGGTCCGACTGCTGGAAATGATGCGGCTGCAAAAACAGCCCCTCGGTCCAAAGCACTTTACTGTCCCAGGACACCTGGCTCTCCTCTTCATAACGTAGGTCAACGCAACCGCGTGATTATTTCTTTAGTCGGTCCAATTGCTGTTTATAGGCCCGCGAAAACTCGCGACTGAACAGTTCATGAAAATCATTTTCAGCCTGATCCGAGATCTCGGAGTATAGCCGTTCATAGACATCCCAATAGCGCGCCTTTTTGCCTTTCAGCAGGCCGGTAATTCCGCCGTCGGTTTGGATTTGGGTTTCCAGCACTTTGGGATCCAAACGCGCCAATACACCTTTTAGCGCCGCTTCCATGCCAGTCATCATCGCCACTTCATGCGCCTTGATATCATTCAGGGCCTGTTCGGCGGCGGTTTCCGGGCTCAGGTAGCCCCGCGTTGCCGGCAGCACCATCGCCTCCATCGCCTGTTCCGGAGTAATGGAAAATTTCAACGGATTATTGCCACCCGCCGAGATCATGGTCTGTTCGATCCGGAACTCGGATTTGATCGAGGCCCGGGTCATCAGGATTTCGCGCAAGCCAGTGACCAGCGTGCGCATAACCCGTCCCATTCGGGCCATTGTGTTCAGCTGATCTTCGGGCTTGATCTCCAGGTCTTCGGCGCCCAGCCCCCCCAAGAAAGCGTCAAGTGCCGCCATTTGGTCCGTGCTGTTGCCGTCCGATGGTGGGCTCGCCTGCTCTGCAACAAGATCACCATTTGGCTGGGTGACAACCGCTGCAGCCGCCGGCGTTGGGGCGGCCGGTGCGGGTGATGTCGGTTGCGGCGCCGGCGGTGCCATAGCGACCTGATCAGAGGGTTCCAAGAACGGATCTTCAGTTGCGGGCGCCGGGGCCACTGGCGTTGGCGTTGGCGTTGGCGTTGGCGTTGGCGTTGGCGTTGGCGTTGGCGTTGGCGTTGAAACATCACCTATGCCCGACAGAAAGTCATCATCCCAATCGTCCGGAATCGATGCTGGGGCCTGCGCCTGTTGTGGTGCAAAAGCATCCTGAGCCGAGGCATTGTGGCTGGGCAGGCTTGCCCCCTCGCCCTCGCGTCCGTCCGATGATTTCTGGAAAAACGGATCTTCGTCTTCGCCCATGGGGGGCAGCAGATCATCAATCGGATCAGCGGGGTTCATCTGCGACGGGCCGGTGGGTGCGGATCCCCCCAGCAGATCATCCAGAAAGTCGCCACCCGGCCCGACATCGTCCAGCAGGTCCATCGGATCCGGCGCGTGCGCGGCATTCCCGTGCGAGATCTGGTCCTGTGCGACAGGGGCGGCAATCATATCGCCTACCTCCGCCAGTTCATCGCGGATTTCGACCACCATCTCGTAGTTTCCGATGCACAGCACATCGCCGTTGTTCAATGGGGTCGGCGTCCGTCCCAGCGGGATCTTGGAGTAGTTCAGAAAGGTGCCGTTTGAACTGAGATCCACCACCACGACATTGCCATTGTGGTCTTCGATCACACAATGCGTGCGCGACAGCAACTGGTCGGGATCTGGCAGCACCAGATCATTGCTGTTGCCCCGTCCCACCGTCAGACTGGGCCCCCGCATCGGCACCGGTGCGGAATCCCCGGGAATGGATCCTGAACTTTGAAATTTTAGTGTCACACCCATAAGTGGCGTTACCCTCCGACCAAAACAGTAAACTCACCTTTGACGATCATGCCACCGCAGGCGGCATTGTCCAAAATGCGCGCCGCCGGAAGACCACTTATCAAAACAGTCCCCGAGCCTTTGGCAATTGGGTGCGGCGGGACCGCAAGAACCATATCTGTAACCCGCGCGGCCGGTAATTTGCCGACCAGAACGGTCACAGCGCAGGGCGGTATGATAGAATCGGCACCGGCAACACAGGCGGCGGCGGTGTCGTCGGCAACAGGCAGGCATGTAGATCCGTTAGACGTGCTTGGGGCATTCCCATGGCTTAACCTTCCTTCTCGCTATGTGTTGTCGTTAGCGGGTTGAACAGAGTCCGCTTGCCCATTGCCACCGCGCCCAATATTCACGGCCCGCTCCACCAAAATCTGGCCATGCTCTTCAAACTTATCAGACAATTCCGACAAGGCTACCATATTCATGGCAAAGGCCGCAGTTTCCGAGGCCCCAGCCGGAGCCGGGTATTGTTTCAGATCCCCCGGCCCCAACGTGCCATCCGCATAAAGAACCGCCAGCGCGCAATTGACCGTGTCATCATCAACATAGGCGTGGTCCAGTGTCATCCGCGCGGCATCCCGGTTTGCATCCGAGGGCTCGTAGACCCAGGCCTCGGATGCGGTGAGCGAAGGCGGGTCATTGTCCGAACGCGGGCCAATATAGTCCCGCGCTGCCAAGCAGGCCCACCAGACCCGTTCCCGCGGAGGCAGCAATATCGCAAGCAAGCGCAACAGATCCACTAGGGCACCTTTGTCGCTCAGCTCCTGCAGCACCTCAGAGGCCCCTGCAGTTGGCGGCGCCTCCAGTGGTGTTTTCAATAAGACATTGGCCCGTGACAGCAGTTTGGCCACGGGATCAGTTGGCATTTTTACCAGGTCATTAAACGTCATCAGTCCCACCTAGTTAATCATCGTCAGACCACCCTTAAGGGTCAGCATTGCGTCTCCCTTAACGGTCGTCATTGGGGCCTTGGCTTCAACCATTGCTGTGCCTTCGACCTTGATCATTGGCCCTTTGATTGTCACGCCTGAATTATCAATCTTGATCGACGACCCGCCAACCGTAAGCAAAATTTCAATGGCTGCCGTCATCTCAATTTTACCCGCGCTGACGTCGACCGTCATATTACCGGTCTTCACGGTCGTCGCGTCATCGCCGGTGATGGTTTTGGTGTGCTTACCTTCGATCGTCTGGGTCTTGTCGGTCTTGATTTCAATTTCCTGACTGCCGGTCTCGATGGTGAAATAGTGGTCCCCATCCAGCAGTGTCTCGGTTACGTGCTGCTTGACGACACGGCTTACACAGCCGTCTTCATCATGGGCACCGGCGTCTATCTCGTCCAGACCAACGGTCTCGACCGACTTGTTTTTGACCAGCATCTGATGATCTTTTTGCGCCTGCACACGCATCAGTTCGGCGTCTTTCTTGTCCTCGAACATCCACTCGTTGTAGCCGCCGCCGCCCTTGGACGAGTTGGTCTTGAACCCCATCTGGGTTTGATCGTCCGGGTAGGTATAAGGCGGCATGGTGTCCTTGTTGTACAACATGCCGGTGCAGATTGGCCGGTCCGGATCACCCTCTTCGAACTGAATGACCACCTCTTGGTCGATGCGCGGCACCGCCACCATGCCCCAGCCCTTACCGGACCAGGGTGTCACCACCCGCACAAAGCATGAGGACTTTTCGTCATTCTCGCCTTCGCGGTCCCAATGGAACTGCACCTTGATCTGGCCATGTTCATTGGTCCAGATTTCTTCGCCGCTTGGCCCCGTCACGGTGGCCGTATGCAACCCGGAAATTTCGGGCCAGGGTGTGGTCAGTGGGGCCCGGTACTGGTCCTGTTTTGGAATTGCCCCAAAGGTCGATGCATAGGCGTCCCCTTTCATCTCTTCGGGGAAATCCATATTCGCAGCCTTCAGATCATGGCGCATCTCACCGCTGTTCTGAGGTCGTTTCCTTTGAGTTTCACGCTCGGCAAAATCGCCGGCCACCTGAAGGTAATGCACGCAGTCCACCACCAGATATTCGGCATTGGCCTCCTTTTCCGGGTGGTTTTTCAACTTGAACGTATAACCGGTTGCCAGCCCCCGCACACTGGAGGCCCCGCGCCAGCGTTTGTGCCGGATCGCCTCGGCCTCCATCCGGACCCGCGCCTGAGTATTGCCCAATCCGGTGTTCTTGCGATAATGGCCCGTAATCATAAACCTCATAACTCTTGTGGTTATGAGTGCCTTTTTCGATTTTGTTGTTCACTTTCAGATCGGCAGAGGGCGACAGAAAATCGAAATCGTTCAGCGTGACCTTGCCCCGCGTCAGAATCTCCTCGCGACCCCATTCGGCAATGTGATCCTTGCGCCGCCGGTCCGCATCATCGCGCGCGTGGAACTCAACCGTGGACGAGCCACTGATCGGAGAATGACCACTGACCCCATCACACAACAGCAGTTTTCGGGCGAATTTTTGTCGCTTGTACTGTCAAAGTAGTAATAGATCCCCTCTTCCTCCATCAGGCGGCAGATGAAATCAAAGTCGCTTTCCCGGTATTGAAGGCAATATTCACGCGACTCGTAACTGCCGCTCAGGCGGTCCCTGAAATCGCTGAATCCATGCTCGTTAAGCAGCTGCTTGATGATGTCGACCGCCGACAGGTTCTGAAACACCCGGCAATCCTGGGTCCGCGTCAGCAGCCAGAACCAAGGGCGCACCTCGGCGACGTAATGGCCATATCCATCCCGCATCCCAAGGTTTTCAACCGAGATACACAGGCCCGAATATTTCTGATCCGTGCCATCATCAGTCATCACGTGCAGGTTCATGGTTTGGCCGACAATCTGGTCCAGCTTCACCGCCTTGTTCTTGCACTGAAATTCGACTGTGGTCTCGGTCAGCTTACTAAGGCCTTCGCGAATAATCGCCCGTTTCAAGAGCAGATCGCGGACCTTATAGCTGCCGGTCATCCAGACAATGCTATGCTCATGTGGTTTACTTTCAGCCATGGCACCTACTTTCACCGGGCAAATCCGGGCGCAAAAATACATTGAAATGTTTATTGCTAACATCATAAATCGTCCAACAAGGCTGCGAGATCAGCGTCTATATCGTCGTCGTCAGCATCACCGTCAGCATCACTATCGTCGCCAAACCCAGCCAGAAGAGCGTCAAGATCTTCCAGCCCAGTATCATCATCATCCCCACCCAGGTCCAGATCTTCTAGACCCAAATCATCAAGATCATCGCCAGCTGGCGCCGCTGCAGCAGCAGGCGTTGGATCTGGCGGCGAGGGTTTTGGCGCCGGGGCGCCGGTCCACGGTCCCAGAATTTCCTGACCCGCCAGTGACCCAAACGAGGTCAGGCGGATCTCGTCGCGCCCTTTGACGGCCGACACCGCCATAAAGCCACGCTCTTGCGCCAGCGCGATTTTGTCGAGATTGATATTACGCTCGGTGCAGGGCAGCGCCACCTGATCCCCGAAGCGGTCGTTGACATAATGAAACGGGATATCGCCCAGCGACATGATCTGCCCCAGCCCCATCGACGCCCCATTCTGTTTGAACGAACGCGCCAACAGGATCGCCGCCAGCACCACCGGGTTGGCCCAAAGCATCCCGCGCAGGCCTTCGCTTTCGGTGAATTCCTCAAACTGAAACTCATAGATCGGCTCGCTGTTGGCCCCATAGGGGCGCCGCAGCATAAAGCGGGGTGACACCAGACCCAAATGCCCGGCCTCTGCCATTCCGCGCAGGGTATCCCAGGCCTTGGCCACCACGCCGGGCAACTTGTCTTTCTCGGTCTCCAGAAAGACGGGAGAGATCCCGGCCAGGAAGGGCGCATCCACATGCGCCGCCACCCGCGCGATCCGACCCAGCAATTCCGCATGGGGTGGGGTTTCCTCAAACTGATACAACCCGATCAGCGCCGAATATCCACCGCGTCCGTTTTCCTCATCCAGGGGTTCTTCGGTCAGCAATCTGACAAAGCCACTGTCGCTCAGGTCCTCGGTTGCGGTCAAATCTGCGGCCAGCTCCTCGGCCGAAATATCATAGAGCATGACGTCCAACGTGTCGTCGTCTTCAACCGATCGGGCGATCAGATCCAGCGAGCGCCACTGCGCCTCAAGCGACTGGAACTCTGGGTGGTGCAGCACCATGCGCATCGCATCCGTCAGCGCCTCGTCCACGGCCCCAATCATCGCAGTCACATCGGCGTCGGGCAGCGCCCGGATATGCGGCCCCACCACGCGCGCCAGCAAATCCTGCACCGGCGAGGCTTGCCCTAACTGGTTCTCGGCATCGCCAACCAACAGCTGGAACGCGCTGAGCCGACAATCCGCAGGCACGGCATTGCCGCCCGATCGCGGTTTCGGGGGCTTGACGCGGGTGCCGTGTTTTTCGCCCCAGTCCTGCAGTGTCTTGGCCGCATGGTCCGCGGTGACACCGCTTTGCAACTGCTTGCGCAGCCCGACCAGCTCTGAGAACAGTTCTACGTTTTCATATAATTCGTCCGGATGCAGGTCATCCAACCCGCCCAGTTTCACCGCCATGCCAGCGCCATCCTTGCCAATCGGCAACAGCAGTTCGGTGGCAAAGCTTTCGATCACATCTTCGACGGTATCCGGATCCAGAATGACCGCGCGTCGCGCCGCCAGATCATCGCCAATCTCGACACTCCCTTTGCCGCCCGCCCCGAGAAATCCCCAAGGATCGCCAGACGGAACCGCTTACGCTGCAATTTCTGCGGCTCAGGCCGGTCACTGCTCATAGTGCCATAGGCAAATTCCGGATCGTCGCTTGGACTTGGTTTCACTGTCTCTGCACCGCTGTCTGTCGCACTGTCAGCCCCAGCGTCGCTTTCGCCGTCGTCCACGCTGTCCAACCCGCCCAAAAGAGCGTCTAAATCGTCACCCGCCTCTTCGGCGTCCTCGGATGTATCGTCATCCAATGACCCCAACAAATCGTCCAAATTCAGATCATCGCTATCGTCATCAGCAGTGCTGTCGTCGGCCAACAAACTGTCCAGCCCGCTGTCATCCTCATCTGTTAAGTCCCCAGCAAGTCGTCCAGACCATCAGTGTCGTCCAGTGCAGGTGCTGCATCGTCATCGAGATCGGCGAATAGTCCATCCAGATCGTCCGCGCCCGCATCGTCCGAACTGGTATCGTCCGACAAATCGCCCAACAGGTCATCCAATCCCGTGTCATCTTCATCCGAGATCTCAGGCGCCTCGGCCGTGGGGTGTCATCTAAGGCGTCCAGATCTCCCAGAAGGGCGTCCAGCCCATCTGCATCCACAGGCTCATCCGGTTCGGTCACGGCCAAATCACCCAGATCGCCCAATATATCATCAACACCACCCTCGGATGCTACCGCGTCATCAGGAGCCTCCAAGCTGCCCAGCACATCTGCCAACAGATCCTCTTCTGGCGTTTCGTTGACGCTCTCCGCCGCCCAACAGATCCGCCAGTTCATCAGCACCGGTGTCCTCCTCCTCGGCCACGTCCTGCGCCGCAAGGTCGCCGAGGATATCCGCGCCGTCATCTTCCGGTGTCTCGGCTATCTCAACCGCAGCCAGGCTCTCAAGTGCATCGTCGGAACTGGTATCCTCGACCTCGGCCACGTCCTGCGCCGCAAGCTCGCCGAGAATATCCGCGCCGTCATCCTCTGGTGTCTCGGCTATCTCAACCGCCGCCAGACTTTCGAGCGCATCGTCGGAACTGGTGTCCTCGACCTCGGCCACGTCCTGCGCTGCAAGCTCGCAAGGATATCCGCGCCGTCATCCTCTGGTGTCTCGGCAATCTCGACCGCAGCCAGACTTTCGAGTGCATCGTCGGAACTGGTGTCGACCTCCTCGGCCACGTCCTGCGCCGCAAGCTCGCCGAGAATATCCGCGCCGTCATCCTCTGGTGTCTCGGCTATCTCAACCGCCGCCAGACTTTCGAGCGCATCGTCGGAACTGGTGTCCTCGACCTCGGCCACGTCCTGCGCTGCAAGCTCGCCAAGGATATCCGCGCTGTCGTCTTCCGGTGTCTCGGCAATCTCGACCGCAGCCAGACTTTCAAGCGCATCGTCGGAACTGGTGTCTTCCTCCTCTACTATCTTTTGGGCTGCGAGGGCATCCAGCACCCCGGCGCTGTCGTCTTTTGCTACCTCTTCGATCTCAACCGCCGCCAGACTTGACAATGCCGAGCCCAGATCATCTGACTGCGGAACATCCTGCGGGGCCTGCGCGCGCAAGCCAGCCAATATATCGCTGCTTTGGTCGACCTCGGCCTCGGGCAGATCCGCGCCGCGTAGACTGGACAATGCCGCCTCCATGCCTGCCCCCGCGTCCGGCCCGTCAGCGGACAAGGCCGACAACAGGCTGGTATCACCCAGAATTTTCTCGATCAGCGCCTCGGCTCCGGATTTGCCATCCATATAAGCCATCAGATTGCTCAACTGGCTGCGCGCCTCGAGCAATGGCGCCAGGCTGTCCACCTTGGCGGCGATGGCCCCGGGCGAGAAATCAGACATCTTTTCAAAGGTCAGATCGATTGCCAGATTGCCCTCGCCGGTCAATGTATTGGGCACCGTAAAGGCGGCGCGTGGGGCCATGGCCTTCATGCGGTCGTCAAAGTTATCGACGTCTATTTCCAAAACTTGCGATCCGCCACCGTCGGCTGCGCCACCTGGATTTACCAACCAGATCGCTCATCACCCCCATGACAAAGGGCAGCTGCACCTTTTCTCGGCACCGTATAGCTCCACATCATATTCGATCTGCACGCGCGGCGCACGATTGCGGGCAATAAATTTTTGCGAGCTATCCGCCATTTGACTCTCCCCGGGCTGCCAACAATTCGGCGCGGAGTGACCGGATTTCTTCGCGCAATTCTATCACATGCGCGTCGACAATATCCGTTTCCGTCCGCACCAATTCGCGCAGTTTTTCATTCCCTCGGCGTCGTCCTCCACAGCGGTCTGCATGGTATTGACCAGCAAACCGATGAACAGGTTCAGCACCGAGAACGCCGTGATCACAATAAAGGGCACAAAAGATCCAGGCCATTGGATAGACCAGCATCACTGGCCGCACGATCCCCATCGACCAGCTTTCCAGCGTCATGATCTGGAACAAGGAATACAAAGATCGGCCCAGCGTGCCGAACCATTCATCAAATGCCGCACCGTACATCAGCGTCGCCATCACCGCGAAGACGTAATAGACAATCGACAGCATCACGATGACCGCGCCCATGCCGGGCAAGGCGTCCAGCAACGCCTGCACCACAGCCCGCATCTGCGGCACCACCGACAGCAATCGCAATGCCCGCAACACCCGTAGCCCGCGCAGCGCCGACAGGCCCTGTTTGTCAGGCAGCACGCCAACCGAAACCACCAGCAAGTCAAAATATTCCAGGCCGACGCAAAGAACCGCCAGCCATAGGCAAACAATTTTAGCACCAGCTCAGCGACAAAACCACCAATACCGCGCGGTCGATCACCCACAGAAGCCCGCCAATCTGCTCCGTCACTGAAGACGATGTGCTTAGCCCGAGAGTGATCGCATTAAAATGATGATCCCAAGAATTGAATTCCTGACGCTGTCACGCTCGACAAAGGCACGGGCACGATCGCGCAGTGTTGCATCCTGAAGTTGCGTAACCATACCGGTGCCTCCATGATCAATGTGCAAGCGGTGCGTGACACACCCGCCCGCGTTATTTACTGCCATCAGGCGGCGTCAAAGACTGTGCCATCCAGCACCTTGCTGGTGATTTTGTCATAGACATATCCGCCAGCTGCGCCGCCAACGCCCAAAGCCAGATCCTTGGATTTGGTTGCAATCGAATTGCCGTCCAGCGGCGACAACGCGAGGGCCGCAAACTTCAGCCCTTCACGGAACACCTTGAGCGCCTTGGGATCTTTGATCGACAATTCGCTGACCCGCTTCATCAGCTGCTTGATAGAGTCGGCCCACTTGCGCGTATCTGCATACATCGTCTGAATATCAGTGATCGCTTTTTGTACCTTTTGGTAACTGGGATCCAACGCAGTATCGAGCGCGTTTCGGATCATGACCAGCTGGCCTTTCTTGTCCTTGATCGGATGCTTCTTGAGCTTGGCGGCCACTTCGGCCAGAAACTCCTTTTTGAGCTTATCCTGCTCTTTCAGGATCTTATTCAGATTTTTCGACAGGTCATGCACCTTGACGATCATCTGGGCATATTTGGCCTTCAGTGTTTCAGCAGCCCCTTCGCAGGTTTTCACTGAAGGCTGAGAGACTCCTAGAAATTCTTGGAAAATTGCCGCCGAAACTTCATTGGTGGCATTCAGCGCTTTGTTTGACGCTGCCTTTTCGACCACCAGCAGGTTCTTCACCAAAATCGCCTTGGCCTGGTCAATGTTGACCGCCAATTTGCCAATATCCGTCGCCAGGGACACCCCGGATTTTATCAGGCCGATAATACCAAACGCCGCGCCTGCACCGCCGGAAAACGGCGATGTTGCCATTGCTGCAATACTCACCGCCAGTCCGGCCAAGGTCCCCGCGATTGAGGCGAAAATCTTGATCTTAAACGACTTCCATTCCTTGCGCTTGCTTTGCAACTTGACCCAGGTTGCCTGCACCCCCTGTTTGGCAGCCGCTTCAGCCACCTTAATGTCGTTCTTGATCGCGTCGTTCAGACCGGAAAGCTGCTTTTTCATGTCCTTCTCAGAGGCGCCTTTGGCGACCATCTGCACAAACAGCTTGTCGAAAACTTTGCACTTCTGTTCGATAGTTTTCTTGGTCTGGTCCAGAATCTCACTTGCCTGAGATTGGAATTCCTGTTGCAAAAGAGGGTCTTTTCCGGCCTCTTTTGCTATCTTTTTGTCCAGCTCCACCTCAACTTTAAATGAAAGTTTCGGCGGCTCTACCATCTCTAAGCCAGACACTTTTATCTCGACGTTCTTCACGTCCATTATCGTTTGTTTAGCCAT